>CAYZSH010000017.1:17948-26132 GCA_964481025.1 uncultured Isosphaeraceae bacterium | reverse complement strand
GGTAGGCCAGTGGAGTGGCGCGGCCGAGTGTCTGGCCGACGCTCGCGGGCGTGCTTGCGGATTGTCTCTCCGCGCATCGAGAGACCTCGCGCGCCCAAAAGTCTCTGGTTCACGGTTCCAGCACCCGAAATGCACGAACTCATCAGCAACCGAGGCGCTTCGGCGAAACTCCGGACGGCGCGGAGGCCGCGGCGCGCGGAAGTCTCGGGTCATGAGTCGCGGTTCATGAGTTGTGGGACGGATGACATCTCCGCCGCCACCTCCGCAAACTGCCGTCGAACCGTCCGCTATTGTGCCTTGCAGCTCGGTCGTCTGCGCCGTGAGTCCGCGTGCGTGCCCAATCTCGAGCCGGAGGAGCTTCTCTGTGTGTCCCGCTCGACGTTCCGCAACCCTTGTGCTTCATGTATCCGTTCTCGCGTGCGTGCTCGTCACGCAACCGGGCTGCACTCCCGACAACGCCACGAGCAACCGCAGCGAGATCGCTGCGGAAGCAACCAAGGCTCCTCAATCCGTCGTTGACAAGGGACCGCTGCGTGCGTCGGGCAAACCTGCCTCCGATGAACGTGCGTGGTACTTCCCGGCGACGGCATCGGAGTACGCGAAGATGGTCGAGCCCGAGCTCGGCGTGCCCCCAAGGATCGATCTTTCGGAGGCGGTTGAGATCCCGATCTACGTCGATGGCGTTCAGGTGTATGGCAACCGTCGCCGCGCATGCGACAACCCGAGCTTCCTTGGGAAGTACACGGTCTCCGGGTCGACGCTCCAGCGTCACGAGGGCCGAACCGCCGACGGCAAGCCCCTGCCGGATGTCGTGTGGGTCAGCTTCGGCCGTAACTCGACCCGCGATCCCGCCGAACTCATCGCCTCGGTCCAGATGATCGGCTACCACCGAAAGACCGGTGCGACTGCATTCTTCGAGAGCTCCGACAAGCTCAAGCCGTGGGTCAAGCTCGACGAAGGCACGCTGCGCATGCGCGGCGTGATGCCGTGGATCGACGACCCAGCGGAGTTCAACCGTGCCTTCGTGCCGCCCGAACGATCGCGTCTGCAGTGCGTGCAGTGCCACCAGGCCGACCCGTTCATCACGAACGACTTCATCACTGCCGCGAAGATGCCGGGCACGGACGAGCCCGTCGTTCCGATCCTCGACGAGGACTCGCCGTTCTGGGTGATCGGCGGCGACAACTGGGACATGCGGACGGTCCACATCCCCGGCAACGGCTGCCTCGATTGCCACCGCGTGGGCCTCAGCACGATGTCGATGTTCATGGAGAACGGCTGGGACCCGAACGCACACATGCCCCCGAACGATCCGGGAAGCCTCGCCGCAGACGCGGCCCAATTGATCAACGTCTTGCGCGAAGGACCGGCAAGCGTTGAGGGTGCGACCTGGGTCGTGCCGCCCGCCCGCGGAAATCCGGCGCAGACGGTGGGCGACGACTATCCCCACAAGGCGCCGTTCAACGATCCGAAGCCCGCGTCAAAGCGCAAGGACAAGTAGCCGCAGCGGCGCGCCGAAGCCCGGGGAACCCGACGCCCTCCACGGCTTTGGCTGGAGGCTCCTCCGGCGCGACCTGCACCGACTCTCGAGTGCAGCCGTAGCGACCGAGATCCGGACGGCGCGGAGGGCGGAAGTCTCGGGTGATGAGTCGGCCGTGAGCTCCTATGGTCGTCCGAGCGACGCCACTGGCCACGCATGTGTTGCCATCGAAGATTCTGACTCCCTCCGCCAAGAAAGCGGAGGACTTTCGCTTTGGCTGCGGAGATAGAGGAATGGAGGCCTGCGCCTCACTCGTACTTCCGCTTGACATGCGTAGCCCATAGGCTACACTTGTGCCATGCGCGTCAGGATGACGACCGTCTACCGGGACTGGATCAACGGCTTACGGAACCACGTGGCCCGCGCCCGCATCCAGGTCCGCGTCGATCGGCTCGTGCATGGCAACCCTGGTTCGCATCGCGCCCTGCGTGAGGGCGTGTCCGAACTGTAGATCGACGTCGGGCCTGGCTACCGCGTGTACTTCACGGAGCGGGACGGCGAACTGATCATCCTGCTCGCAGGCGGCGACAAGTCCACGCAGCGCCGCGACATCGAGCGAGCGATCGAGCTCGCCAAGAGTCTTGCCTGAGTCCTCTCCAGGCGGAACACTGACGAGAACCACCATGCCACGAGCCACCACTGCCAAGTCGAAGCGTCCCCCCGCCAAGTCCGCTTCGACCAAGTCCGCTTCGACCAATTCCCCCCGCCGCGGAGCAGGCCGCACCCGCACGGTCGTCTACGACGTGGCAAAGCAGCTCCGGACGCCGAAGGCAATGGCCGCCTACCTCGAGGCGTGGTTGGTCGAGGCCCCCGATGACGCGGCCGGCATCTCTCGCGCACTTGGCGACATCGCCCGCGCCGTCGGCATGAGCAAGGTCGCGAAGCAGTCCGGCCTCAGCCGCGAGAGCCTCTACAAGGCGCTCAGCGAGGATGGCAATCCGAGCCTCGACACCATCCTGCGCGTGGCGCGCGCGGTCGGTCTCCGGTTCCACGCGTCGGCTGCTTGAAGCGCGAGCACTTGCGCGAGCTGGAACCCTGATTCCAACGCGCCATGCGGGGTCATCCAGCCCTCTCTGCACCCTAGAACCCACTGACCGTTCGACACCCGTCCAGCCCTGACTACTTCAAGAGGAACCTCCGTCGCCCGCGACCGAGGTTCTCTCTTATTGGTTCATCGCTTCCCGCCGAAGCCTGAAATGGAACAACCGAGTGGTTGCGAACAGCGGCCCTCGCCAAACGCACGGGAGACGCGTCCTCATGATGAGAATCACGAGGGCGCGTCTTTCGCTTTCTACGCAGGGATTTCAAGGGGTGGGCCAGGGTGGGAGGTCGCCGCGTGTCTCGGAGTCTTCGCCGCCTGGTCGCCCGGATGAGCCTCACCCGATTTGGTGGACAGTCTTTCCGCGAGGATGCTCGCCTTGGAGGATCTGCACATTGAATCGAGTTCCGAATCGTTCAGCCGGCGTCGACGCCGGACCTTCACCGATGAGTTCAAGGCAGAAGCCGTTCGCTTGTGCAAGCTCGGTGACCGATCCATCGCCAAGGTCGCGAAGGATCTCGGCATCTCCGAGCACGGCCTTCGGCGATGGGGCGTCCAGGCCCGCATCGATGCCGGTCAGGGACCCCCAGAAGCCCTCACCACCGATGAGCGACGCGAACTCGCCGAGCTTCGGCGTCAGAACCTCGTGCTCCTCATGGAGCGTGAGATCCTAACACCAGCGGCGGCGGTCTCAACCGGCCGTTGCAACACCTGTTCGGATCGGATGATTCCCGATGAAAGGTGGTTTGCATGGCAGGAAGCGGATCGCGACGGCTGTCGGGTCATGATCGTGCCGAAATTTGGCGGCGATGCCGTGCGGGCGAGACGCTGACGCAGATCGGCGAAGCGTTGTGCATCACGCCGGCCTCGGTGTTCTCGATGGTTCGGCGGAGCGGCGGCTTCTCCCCTCCGCAGCGTCAGCGACCGTCGCGGCGGCTGACGCTCTCGGATCGGGAGGAGATCTCGCGTGGCCTCGCGGCGGGCGACTCGCTGCGTTCCATCGCGGCCCGTCTGGGGCGTCCGGCTTCGACGGTGAGTCGCGAGGTGTCACGGAATGGCGGCAGGACTCGGTATCGGGCGGAGGACTCGGATCGCGCGACGTGGAGCCGGGCGAGGCGACCCAAGGACTGCTGCTGAAGCGGCCTCCACGGCTGCGGTCGTTGGTGGCGAAGCGTCTCTCGGAAGACTGGTCTCCGCAGCAGATCGCGGAGTGGCTGCGGCGCGAATTTCACCATGATGCGGAGATGCAGGTATCCCACGAGACGATCTACAAGAGCCTGTTTGTGCAGGCCCGAGGCGTGCTGAAGCAGGAGTTGCTTCGTCATCTGCGATCGGGCCGACTGATGCGTCGCTCGAAGCACGCGACGACGAACGGGCGGGGCCGAGGCGCCATCAAGGACGCGATTTCGATCCGCGAGAGGCCGGCCTCGGCGGAGGACCGTGCGGTGCCCGGGCACTGGGAAGGCGATCTGCTGTACGGATCGGGCAACACCCACATCGCGACGCTGGTGGAGCGGGGTTCCCGCTTCACGATCCTGGTGAAGGTCGCCTCGAAGGACACCCAGACGGTGGTGAAGGCATTGAAGCGACGTGTGCGGACGCTGCCGAGTCAGCTGCGGCATTCGCTGACGTGGGACCGCGGCATGGAGATGGCGGCCCTCAAGGACTTCACGGTGGCGACGGATGTGCAGGTGTACTTCTGCGATCCGCAGAGTCATCGGCAGCGTGGCACGAATGAGAACACGACCCTGCTGCTGGGTCAGTACTTCCCGAAGGCGACCGGCCTGTCAGTGCGATCGCAGTCGCAGTTGGATCGCGTGGCGAGACGATTGAACACGCGGCCCCGACAGACGCTCGACTACCGAAACCCCCGCGTTTATAATCAACCCGTCCGTTGCAACGCCCGGTTGCGGTGGCGGTTCCAATACTCACAGGTTCCCACAGAAGGCAGACCATTAATTGAAAACGCATCTCAGACGATTTGTTGTACTTGCATCGTGCATGGCGCTGGTTGTACTCGCATCGTACGCGGTGATAGCATCGACGGCAGGCACCCAAGCAGACGTCGCCCAAGACTACGACCTCGTCATCAACAACGGCCGGGTCATGGACCCTGAAACGCTGTTCGACGACATCGCCAATGTCGGAGTCAAAGACGGCCGCATCGTCACGATCAGCAAAGAGCCACTGACAGGTGCCGAGACCATTGATGCCACCGGCCATATCGTGGCACCGGGTTTCATCGACACACATTTCCACTTTCAGATGCCGATCGGCTACTCCCTTGGGTTGCGGGACGGCCTGACCAGCAGCATGGATTTCGAGATGGGCTGCGCGGGATCTTATGTCGCGCGCTGGTATGAGGACCGCGCCGGTAAGACGCAGGCGAACTATGGCATTGCGGTCAGCCACGAGTTTGCCCGTGCGATGGTTATCGACGGGTCAGACGGCGAGTATCTGAAGGACGGCCCCGTAGCGGCTCTCACAACCCGGGCGAAAACTGGCTGGAGCGCGACGCGTCCGAACCTGGAACAGGGCAATGCGATTCTCGAGGAGATTGACAAGGGCCTGCAGGCTGGCGCAGTGGGCATCGGCAGTACTGTGGGCTATATGAGAGAGGGCGTCTCTTCACGCGAGATGTTCGAGGTCCAACAAGTTGGGGCTCGTTACGGCCGCGCGACCGGCGCCCATACCCGCTATACGCTCGGCACCGATACGACAGAGGTTAACGGCGCACAGGAACTCGTCGCCAACGCCCTGGCGCTTGGCGCACCGGCGATCGTCCTGCACTTCAACAACCCCGGTTGGCGGGTGACGCACGAAATGATTACAGGGCTTCAGGCGCGAGGCCACAATATATGGGGTGAAGTTTATCCTTACGCTGCCGGTTCCACCACCATCAATGCTACATTCCTGGAGCCAGGTAGCTGGATCGACTACTTTGGCAATCGCTATGAAGATACCATGCTGGATCCGGTTACTGGCGAATACTATTCGACGGAGACCTATAAGGCCACCGTGGCATCCGAGCCGACCAGGCCGATCGTCATATTCAAGATGCCTGCCGAAGACGAGGCGAAGTGGCTGACGCTGAAGGGCGTGACCATGGCCAGTGATGCGGTTGCTGCCACGCCGTACGACGCCCCGTGGGATTACCCGATGGAGAAACTGGGCGGCACGCATCCCCGCACGGCTGGCGCCCGAGGCCGTGCGATTCGCCTCGGTCGGGAGAACAACATCCCGATGATGCAGCTGATGTCGATCCTCAGCTACAACGCTGCGAAGCATCTGGGCGATACCGGCCTGAAGTTCATGCAAGAGCGCGGCCGCATCCAGGCCGGCATGGTTGCCGATATCGTGGTGTTCGACCCCGAGCTCTTCACGGACAACTCAACCTACGAACAGGGCGCTATCCCTTCGACGGGCATGACAGCCGTGATCGTCAATGGTCAGGTGGTTGTGCGCGACGATGTGCAGCTTCCGGTTTTTCCTGGTCAGCCGATCCGGTTTGAACCCGAAGACACACCTCGCTTCGAGCCGATCTCGGTGGAGAAGTGGAATGCGACCTTCTCGACCGGTATGCCGGATACCTTCTCGGGCGCCTTCCCAGACAAGGTCGACAAGTGATCACATCACACCCATGATTTCCTCACCCTCGATCCCTCGCCTGATGATATCCCGTTGAATAGACATCCATTCAGGACACACGATGAACCGCTCTACCAGCATTTGCATGCTTCTGACGACAAGTGTTGTTACCGTTTCGTCGGCCTTTGCCCAGGAACATCGGTTTGACGGTGTTTCTCAGAAGGTTGCGCAAGTTTCGCAGGGGCTAGTTGGCCGCATTGGTGTGGCTGCACAGGCAATTGGCGGCGGCGAGGTCATCGCGGTCAATGGTGATGAGTCCTTCGCCATGGCCAGCACCTACAAGGTGGCTATCGCCGCGGCCGTGCTGGATCGCGTGGACAAGGGGGACCTCAGTCTCGACCAACTGGTCGAAGTCCCGCCCGACATGATGGTTGTCGGCGTAATCGCGATTGCCGAGACATTCCCCCACCCCGGGATCCAGCTCTCGGTGGCGAACCTGATTGAGGTGATGATCACGGAAAGCGACAACACGGCGACCGACGTCTGCATGGGCCTGGCAGGCGGAGCCGCGGCGGTGACCGAACACCTGCGCAAGCTCGGGATCACCGATTTCAGGGTCGATCGGACGACCCGCGAGATTCTTATGGATTTCTACGGCTTGCCGGCGGCCACGCCGGAGGTTGTCGCTGAGGCCGTCACAAACAACCCGGCGCTGGTGATGGCCCAGGTTGATCCCAATCCGGAGTTTGAGGCGGATCCCCGCGACCACGCAACGCCCCTTGCGATGCTCCAACTGCTGCTTGCCATCGACGGTGGCAAGGCGATGAGCCCGAAAAGCCGCGAGTTCCTGCTGGGAGTCATGTCGCGGACGCGCAGCGGCCCTGACCGTATCAAGGGGCTGCTGCCGAGGGACACGCCCGTAGCGCACAAGACCGGAACCGCAGGCGGGATTGCCAATGACGTCGGTTACATCACGCTCCCCGACGGTCGGCGGTTTGCCATCGCCGTGTTCACGAACAGCAGCAAGACACCCGTGGCGGACAGAGAGAGGGCTATTGCGGAGGTTAGTCGGACTCTATACGATTTCTATTATTTAACGGCACAAGACAAGTAGCCGTCGTAGGGGCCCTAATGTCGGCCGGGGCATAACGAACCAGCACACCAGCAACAACAGTTTGAGACTCTGATGAAGAACCAAACAATCGGCTCGCTTCTTGTCCTCGCTACTGTGTTCCCCTTGCTTATGGCGATGCAGTCGGCGAACGCTTGTACCCGGCTGTTATATAAAACTGGAACCGGGACGTACATTACTGCACGCAGCATGGACTGGTTAGACCCCGAACTTACCAGCGATCTCTGGATTTTTCCGCAAGGCCTGGAACGGAACCGTGGGGGGAGCGACAACGAGCTGACCTGGACCTCTAGATACGGATCCGTCATCACGGCGTTCTATGGCACCGCATCGGCGGATGGCATGAACGAGAAGGGCCTGGCAGGAAACATGCAATACCTGACCGAAGCCGATTTCGGCGATCCGGCTGAAACCGGGAAGCCGACGATCAGCATCGGCGCCTGGCTGCAGTATTTCCTGGACAACTTCGCCTCCGTTGAAGAGGCGGTGGCCGCCATGCAGGATCCGCCGTTCACGATTGTGTCCAAGCCGGTTGAAAATGGGCTCCCCTCGCTCATCCATATGGCGATCTCCGATGCGACAGGTGACTCCGCCATTTTCGAATATCTTGACGGCGAACTGGTGATCCATCACGGACCAGAGTATGTGGTCATGACCAACTCACCTATATACTCCGAACAGCTTGCCTTGAATGCTTACTGGGAAACAGCTGGTGGTGAAAACTTCCTTCCGGGAACGGCTTCCCCGACTGACCGGTGGGTAAGGGCGAGCTACTACCTGAAGACGATGAAACAACAGGAAGACCGACGGTTGGCGCTGGCCACGGTTTTCTCCCTCATTCGTGGAGTAAGCGCCCCCGTCGGCAGCGCCAATGGTGTCGAAACG
>CAYZSH010000017.1:0-17848 GCA_964481025.1 uncultured Isosphaeraceae bacterium | reverse complement strand
CCTCGGAACAGGACCTCGCAGACGCCGTTCCGAATTCAACGGATATAACCTATGCGGCTTTTGGATCTTGTTTTTGTGGTGGCGACCATGTTGGCCGCCACCAACTCGTCTTCTGTCCCGGAAGAGATCGGGTTTTCGGATCTTGCAGATCCTCTGGCCGTGGTCTTTGATGATCCGTACCGCGATATGGGATTTCAATTACTGAATGAGCTGAAGCTCATTGTTGAGTTGGATAAGAAACTCTCGCAACACGATCTCTCTGCAGATGAGCGTGCCCGGTTCGAAGCCCGACGCACCGCGGCAAAGGACATGCTGGAGATCAACGGTCACGACCTCGATGAGCTTTTAAGCCAACGCTGGGAGGTCGCCAAGAAGCGGAAGGCCGCACTCATCGCCACGAACCCCGCTCTGGACAAGGCCGAGGTGACGATATTCGGCTATCTGATACCGGCGCCGCAGGCCGCAGATGGCACCTACTACGGCTACCTGGTCTCTCAAGTGGGAATGTGCAGCCACCTCCCGCCCCCTCCGCCGAACGAACTCGTGCGTGTAAAACTGAAAGACGATCCCCACGGCCAGTCTCTCTATGTGCCGGTTCAGGTCTCGGGCCTGCTGCGGGCCGAAGCAAGCGATGCCACCATATTCATCCTCGATGGCGATTCGCGCATGCTCAGCGGCTGGACCCTCGACGCCAACACCGTTGATCAAAGGGAAGATCTGCGCGAACATATCGCTGTTAGTGCATTTCATCAACCGTTCACTAGTGGCATCGACTTAGCGGCCTCTGCCGAAACGGTGCAGCCGATCACGTGGAGAAACCTCGTCCCGCAAGTCGAGATCGATAACGACCCGTTCCTCGAGTTGACCTCGGATCAGAAGCTCGATCTCGTCGTGGCCTCCAGAATGCGGGAGCTGCAGTCGGAAGGCGTGGACATGACGCCAGAGCAAAGGGAGACGCTCACCAAGGCTGTAACGCGACTTGAAGCGGACGATATCGATATCGATGGTTTGATCGCCTTGCGAGGAGAGATTGTCGCCCAGCGCGCGCACGCGATGGCAGCGGTCAACGGCACCCTCGACGGCAAGCAGGTGCGACTCGCCGGTTATGTCCTGCCACTCGGGACGGGTGGGGAGAAGATCACGGAGTTTCTGCTGGTTCCCTGGGTGGGTGCCTGCATTCACACGCCCCCCCCGCCCCCGAACCAGATGATCCACATCTCGGTTCCTGGCGGTATGGAACCGCGCGGGTTGTTCTCCCCCGTGTGGATCGAAGGGAAGATCGATGTGAAGTCGGCGAGCTACGATCTGTTCCTCGTCGATGGCAGCATGCAGGTGAAAGTCGCCTACACGATGGTGACCGATGCCATCAGCGATTACTCAGCCGCCGAGTCGGACGACCTCGCCAAGGTGGAGATTCCCGAGAGCGCCTTCGAGGGTCACAGCTGGTTCCAGACCGTCCAGGCGAAGGTCTCGCTGATCTTCACCAAGGTCATGAGCGGCCTCCGCGACGATGGGAGCTCGAAGGCGTTCTGGATCGCCATCCTGGTGGCCTTCGGCTACGGCCTCGTGCACACGCTTGGCCCCGGCCATGGCAAGGCGGTGGTGATCTCTTACTTTGTCGGGGACGGCGGTAGACTTCGCAAGGGATTCACGATGGGAGTGTTGATCGCGATCTTTCATGTCCTGTCGTCGATCATCGTTGTGCTGCTGATGGATTTTACGGTGAGGCAGGCCACCGGCCAGGCGCCGTCGGACTATCGCGCCATCCGCCTCGGCAGCTATGCTCTGATCATCGTTATCGGTGCCATCATGTTGCGCGGTGCGATCCAAGCTTTCAGACACTCACGCAAGAACAAGCACGCCCGCGCCGGTCATGATCACCACCACGAAAGTCATGGTGACCACCACCGCGATCATGCCCATCACGACTGCCTCGCCTGCTCCGCGCTTGAGACAAAATCGAAGGGTGCGGGCACCTGGCTCGCCCTAGCGGTCGGCGTCGTCCCCTGCACCGGTGCGCTCCTTGTGCTGCTCTTCGGCGTCGCGAACGACCTTCTGTTTCCCGCCATCCTGATGGTCGCCGCCATCTCCGCCGGAATGGCCATCGCCATGTCCGGCATCGGCGTGCTCGCGATCCTCGGCAGGCGCATGGCCTTCCGCCGGATGAAGGACGACGATGCCCGGCGAGCTCGATTCACCTCCGGTCTGCGCATCGCCGGAGCGGCACTGGTGCTGATGATCGGCACCTTGCTCTTCGGCCTCACTTACTCCAACTCAGGACAGCTGGCATTGCCCGTTCAGCCTTCGGGACTTAGCGAGCCCACCGCGCAAAGTGCCGAGTGACGCGATGATGTTGTTCAATGATATGAAGAGCCATTGGTTGCATTGATTGATCATGACCTGAGATCCAAGTATGCACAATCAAGATAGCTTCGGTTAACACTCTTGCACGATTCTTAAGCCGCGCCTGAGATTCCGATCGGATCACACGGCTGTTCGGCCTACTGGGACACGGATACTCGCTCTCGGCGCTATCGCGGCCCCGCGAGTGATAACCAGAGATCGTCTGAACCTGCCGGGGTCGCGAATCGACTCGCCTCGCTGTTTGCACCGCGAATTGGATTCCGAAGCGGGTTGCGCCCGCACTATTGCCCGGTCGGTTGCAAACGCGGTCGGCCCCACGGTTCAGGAACGACGCCGCCGAGAGACCTCGGCGGCGTTGTCGGTTTTGGCCCGTGGTGGCGGGGTTTGCGAGCGGTCGGGGTTGCGGCCGGCGTGCCCGAGGTCATCAAGGCGACCCGGGAGAACCTTCGCAAGGGCGCCACACAGATCAAGGCCATGGCCGGTGGCGGCGTGACTTCGACCTACGACCCGATCGACCTCACGGAGTACACGTCTGAGATGAAGGCCATTGTCGACGTGGTGAAGACATGGAACACCTATGTCTGTGTCCACGCCTTCACGCCGGAGCCCGTGCGGCAGTCCATCGAGGCGGGGTCATGAGCATCGAGCACGGCCATCTGCTTGATGAAGACACTCTGAAGTTGATGGCCGAGAAGTGCGTCTGGCTCTCCATCCAGCCGCTGCTGGATGATGAGGACGCGATCCCGTTTCCCGAAGGGGCCGGGCAGCGGAAGAGGTGCCTCGAGGTGACCGCGGGGACCGAGCGCGTGATCAAGGCGGCGAGGAAGCCCGGGGTCAAGGTCGCCTGGGGCACCGACACGCTGTTCGACGCGGGGCTCGCGACGAAGCATGGCAAGGTCGCCGCGAAGATTGCTCGCTGGCAAGAGCCGCACGAGGTGCTCCGGATGGTGACGCACGACAACGCGCAGCTCGTGAAGATGTGCGGACCGTGCGATCCATACCCGGGCGACCTCGGCGTCATCGAGGAGGGCGCGCTTGCCGACCTGCTCCTCGTCGACGGGAACCCGCTCGAGGACATCGACCTCATCGCCGACCCTGATCGCAATCTCGTCCTGATCATGAAGGACGGAAAGATCTACAAGAACGAGCTCGAATGACGCTCGACAGCGAAGGGGACACTCAGGAGCCACGGACGGAGATCCGCTCCACACGACCGACGGTTCGATGTCCGTGCCGCGAAGGCGTCCGTGCATCGTCCATCACCTCGCAGGGCACCGACCGCCTGGCATGCCGCCTCGAGGCGAACGGAGGCAGGAGTTGCTACCTTCGCATCGACACGGCAACAGCCCGCCGTCCGTCGCGACCGCCGGCCCCACGTGATGAACGACGGCAAGACCCTGTTCAAGTTCACCTCGAGCGGCGATGGCCCGACGCGCCTCGCGCTGTCCGGCCGCCTCGACGCCGCCACGCTCGCCGGCCCGTGGGCGGAGATCGTGGCCCCCATCCGCAGCGCGCCGCCGGCCGAACTCGACATCGACCTCGCGGGCGTCACCTACTGCGACGGGGCCGGCGTCGGCCTGCTCGTCGAGCTCGACCGTCAGGTCCGCGGACGTGGCGGCACCGTCCGCTTCCGGAACCTCGAGGGCGACCTGCAGGGCCTGATCGGCCAGTCGCTGCTGAAAGACCCGGCCAGATCGCTGGAGCCGGCTCCCCGGCCCGCCGGCATGGTGACCGAGCTCGGCCGATCCACGGCGCTGATCCTCGACGACATCCGGTCGATCATCGCCTTCACGGGTGAGCTCACGGCCGTGCTGCCGTGGGCGTTGACCCACCCGCACCGCGTGCGCTGGGGCGACACCCTGAAGGCCGCCGAGAAGACCGGGGCAAACGCGACGTATGTCGTGAGTCTGCTCGGCTTCCTCGTCGGGCTGATCATCGCCTTTCAGTGCGCCGGGCCGATGCGCACTCTCGGCGCCGAGGCGCTCGTGCCGACCGTCGTCGCGGTGGCGATCGTCCGGGAGCTCGGCCCGCTCATGGCGGCGATCATCCTCGCCGGACGCTCCGGGTCCGCCTTCGCCGCCGAGATCGGCACGATGAAGGTGACCGAAGAGATCAACGCGCTGCAGACTTTCGGGCTGAGCCCGACGAAGTTCCTTGTCGTGCCGCGGGTGCTCGCGGCGCTGTTCGTCACGCCGCTGCTCAGCGTCTTCTCGACGCTGATGGGCCTGATCGGCGGCTACGTCGTCATGGCGACGCTCGGCTACTCGCTGCCGTTCTACTACGACCAGATCATCGGCGCCGTCGACTACGTGGACTTCCTGCAGGGCGTCGCCAAGGCCTTCGTCTTCGCCGTGCTCGTGGCGGCGATCGGTTGCCTGTGCGGCCTGCGGACGCAGAGCGGCCCCGGCGCAGTCGGCGACAGCACGACCCGCGCGGTCGTGACCGGGATCGTCCTGATCGTGATCGCCGACGCGGTCCTCGGCACGTGCTTCTACTACCTGGGAATCTGATCTCCGGCCGTCACCAATGGAAGTCCTGCCGCCTCCACCTCCCGAGAACGTCGAGCCCATCATCCGGGTGCGGGATTTCCATGCCGCCTACGGCGATAAGGACGTGCTCGTCGACGTCACGTTCGACGTCTATCCCGGCGAAGTCTTCATCGTCGCCGGCGGCTCGGGGTGCGGAAAGAGCACGCTGCTGAAGCACATGATCGGTCTGTACAAGCCGGCCGGCGGACAGCTGCTCATCGACGGCGACGACATGGCCTCCGCCGACGACGCGCTGAAGGCGAAGATCCTGCGGAAGATCGGCGTGGCGTACCAGGGCGGCGCGCTCTTCGGCTCGATGAGCTGCCTCGGCAACATCCGCCTGCCGCTCGAGGAGTTCACCGAGCTGCCCGACGAGGCGATGGATGCGGTCTCGATGTCGAAGCTCAAGCTCGTCGAGCTCGAGCACGCCGCCCACCTCGGGCCCTCGGAGATCTCCGGCGGCATGCAGAAGCGAGTCGCCCTTGCCAGGGCAATGGCCCTCGATCCCAAGATCCTCTTCCTCGACGAGCCGTCAGCCGGCCTCGACCCGATCACGTCGGCGGACCTCGACAGCCTGATCCTCTCCCTTTCGAGGCTGCTGGGGACGACCTTTATCATCGTCACGCACGATCTGCCCAGCATCTTCTCGATCGCCAGCCGGGTTCTCGTGCTCGACGCCTCCGTCAAGTCCATGGTGGCGATCGGCGATCCGTTGTCCCTGCGCGACCGCAGCCAGAACCCCTGGGTGCGCCAGTTCTTCAGCCGCAAGGGCTCCGATCATCGTTCCGATCCGCCGTCGCCGCCCGGGAGCCGATCATGAGCACGCAAGCGAGCTACTTCAGGCTGGGCCTCTTCGTCGTCGTGGCGACTGCACTGCTCTGCGCCGGCGTCATCGTGCTCGGAGCGGGGAAGCTCCTGGAGCGCAAGTACATCGTCGAGACGTACATGACGGAGTCGGTTGAAGGCCTGGGCGTGGGCAGCGCGGTCAAGTACAAGGGCGTCGAGTTGGGCGAGGTGTCGAACATCCTCATCGCCGCGCGCAGATACGAACCCCAGGCGTTGACGGAAGGGCAGATCAAGAGCCCGATCCTCGTCGAGCTGGCGATCCTGCAGAAGATGATCCCGAATCTGAGCGAGGCAGAGTTCGCGACGTGGCTGAAGCTGGCGGGCGCCGCCGGCTTGCGGGCGCGACTGGCTTCCTCCGGTCTTACCGGGCCGACATTCGTCGAGCTCGTCTACCTCGATCCCGAAGACTATCCGGCGCCGGAGATCAGCTGGTCGCCGCCGGCGCTCGCCATCGCCTCCGCACCGAGCACATCGCAGGTGCTCATCTCGTCCGTCCAGAGCATCCTCGAGAAGCTCAAGTCGCTCGAGCTGAGGAAGGTGGTCGATGACCTCGACACCCTGCTCGTCAACGCGAACACGAAGCTCGACCAGCTCGACGTCGGCACGATCAGCACGGATGCGACCGGGCTGCTCGAGGACCTGCGGGCGAAGATCGACGCCGTCGACACGAAGAAGATCAGCGACGACGCCGTGGCGTTCCTCGAGGCGATTCGCACGTCGAACGACCGCCTGCAGGACATCCTGAACAATCCGAACATCGACCCGAGCCTCGAAGACCTCCGGGCCACGCTCCAGAATGCCAAGGACGCGACGGCCCGGATCGACGAGATCTTGAAGGACCCAGAGGTCCAGGAGCTCATCGACAATCTCTCGAGCGCCGGCGCGGAGCTCACGCCGACCCTCGATGACCTGCGGCGGGCCGTGCGCCGGATCGACCGGCTCATCGCCTCGCAGCAGGCCAACATCGGGAGCGTGATCGACGAGCTGAACAAGGCCATGGCCAACATTCGGGCACTCACCGAGGATGCGAAGCAGAACCCCTCGCGCATCCTCTTCGGAGACCCGCCGCCGCGCTCCAAGAGCGGAGACGACCGATGATCCACCACCTCGACGTGCACCTCCGGCGCTCGATCCTGCTCGTCCTGACGGCGTCGCTCGGCGCGTGCGGGCTCTCCAAGCCGTATCCGGCCAAGCAGCTCTACGCGCTCGACGTCCCGCCCCCAGCCCGGTACGCGTCGGAACCCGGCAGCACGACACTGCGCGTGCAGCCGGTCCGGATGACCGAGCCCTACGGGAACGAAGAGTTCCACTACCGCGTCGGCCCCGCCCGCATCGAGACCGATTACTACGCAAACTTCGTGGACGAGCCGGCACGGCTCATCACCGCCGAGTTCATCGACTGGCTCGCCGGGACCGCGGCGTACCGGGCAGTGGTGGACGCGTCGAGCACCGTCGAGACGGATCGCTCGGTGCAGCTCGTGATCAACGAACTCTACGGCGACACGAGCGACGCACGGCTGCACCGGGCGGTCGTCGCGGCCCGCGTCTTCCTGCTCGACGAGAGCAAGGTGGAGACGAGGGTCCTGCTCATGCGCGACTACCGCGAGACTGAGATCGTCAGCGGCGAGGGCGGCGACGCCCTCGTCGAGGCGTGGGGTGCGGCACTGGCCAGGATCTTCGAAGAGGTGGCCGCCGACATCCGTGCGGAGCCGTGAGGAGGCCGCTGGATCGCGAAGATGCTGGCGCCGTCTGAAACCGTACCTGGCCGCCCTCAGCCATTCGGGCCAAACGCCCTGACGTGCGCTGCTGTGGGTTTCGGGCTCTCTGCAGGCAACCAGCCAGTAGGTGTTTGTACCTTGCGAGTGATCGCAGGGGCCCGCTCGTCTCCACTCGCTCTTCCCACCCGTTTGTAAGACGGTTGCGCCCGCTCTACTTCACGAGGCGACCGCCAAATCGGGTCGCCGACCGGTTCAGAGTGAACGCCCTGGCCTCTCGGCCGGGGCGTTGGCGTTTTGCGGCGTGCGTACGCGATTTTGCGACAAGGGGTTGCGTGCGTGGAGATCTCCCGCGGCGGGCCAGCGGAGTGGCGTGGCCGAGTGTCTGGCAGACCCTCGCGGGCGTGCTCGCGAATTGTCTCTCCGCGCATCGCGAGACCGCGCGCCCCGAAAGGTCTCTGGTTCACGGTTCCCGCAGCCGACATGCACGAACTCATAAGCAACCGAGGCGCTTCGGCCAGGATCTGGACGGCGCGGAGGCCGCGGAGCGCGCAAGTCTCGGGTGATGCGTCGGGGCGAACGCGCAGTGAGCTCGCCTCAGCTGCACGACGATCTCTTCGGGACGGAGCAACTTCCTGTTCGAACTCTGCATCGGTCGCTCCACTCGGTCGCTCGAACCACAAGAGTCCCTGAGATGGAGTGTTCCCGTACTGCGCTCCTCGTCACGTCGATCCGCGCGGTTCAGTCGGTGGAGTTGCCGCGCCATGCACGGGGCCATCCTGGCGCGGAACGGCGCGATGACCGTCGGAACCTCTTGGGGCGTCGCCGAAGCCTCGTGGCTTCAGAACAGGTCGAACGGGTTCGCCAGGTCGAGCATCACCACGGCCCAGAGGACTCCGGCGGCGACGAGGATCAGTCCCGTCACGATGAGCCAGAGCGATCCTTGCATGATCCCCAGCGCCGACAGTCCAGCCCCGCCGAGGATCAGGATGAACGGCATCAGCAGCCCGATCAGGATTCCGAGGGCGCTACGTTTCTTCCTCATGCCTCAGCTCGTCTCCGAGCAGCAGAGGGACCGCCCCATGATCGGTCGGCCGTGTCGGTCTCGCCGCTCACGCTCCGCACTTGCCCCAGTTGCTGAGAAGCAGCGCGAGATCGGTCGGACCGACGATGCCGTCGCCGTCGAGATCCGCCTGGCTCGCGTCGGTGCCCCAGGCGCCGAGCACGATCGAAAGATCGACCGGGCCCACGACGCCGTCTCCGTCGAGATCGCCCTGGCAGCTCTCCGGCCGCGGCAGGTCGAGGATGAATCCCTGGATGCCCGTCGGCGTCCGCGCGGTGCCGACGATCGTGTAGCCGTCGTTCGACATCCCGAGCGGCAGCGCCATGCGCACACCCGCCGGAATCTCGATGCCCGAGTCCGCGGCCAGCGTCTCGAGTGAATGCAGCGTGCCGTCGATCCAGAGGTAGCCCTCGCCGGCCGTCGCGGGCGGGAACTGCGTGCGATAGAAGAGGACGATTCGGCTGCCGTCCTCGTTGACGCCCGTCGGGAAGGCCCGCGGCAGGTTCGGGATCGGTGTCGGGGGCAGCGTGAGAAGTCCGGTGCTCTCGCTCCATCGCCAGCCGAGCGAGCCATTGCTTCCAGCACCGAGACCGACGACCCAGTTGCCGTCGCCGCTCACGACGCCCGCCTCGCCCACCGGGGCGCCCGTCGGCATGGTGATCAGCGACTGCACACCGTCGCGCCACACCGCGCCTTGCCGTCCGCCCGAGACCGTGTCCTGCCATCCTGCGATCACCGCGCCGACGTTGTCACAGGCGTTCGCGCGCGACGAGTAGCCGGCGACCGTCGATCCGAGATCAACGAGCCCCTCGGTCGGCGTGTAGCGATAGCCTCGCGCCGCACACTGTGCGTGCCAACCGAGCCCGACCATGGTGGTGCCGTCGCCCGAAACGCCCCAGCAGCTCACCGCGGACGTATCGCAACTGAATCCGAAGGTGCCCGTCGGCGTCATCTGCAACGTCGGGATGTCGTAGAAGGCGCCTTCGGTCTTGCCCGACTTCGGGTTGAGCACCGTGAGGCCGACCCGCGTCCCGTCGTTGCTGACGCCCGCGCTGCCGGCGCCGCCCGCCGACGGGGCGATGCCGCCGATGAACACGATTCCCTGCTCCGGCGTCCAGTACCAGAACTCGTTGAGGTTGTAGCCCACGACCACCCGGCCATCCGCCGAGGCGTCCGCGGCATAGAGGCCGTCCAACCCGAGCAGATGGAACGAGCCGCCGGTTCCGCCGGCGAACGCCGCGGACGAGGAGGCGAGGACCAGCAGCGGAAGCGCGAGACCGTGAACGCGATTGGGGTGCATGCGAAGCTCCAGGCGGTCCAGGTTCGCGGACCGATGGGGGAACCTATCGCCGGAACGGGCCCACGCAAGACGAAGTCGCCCGATTGGTCGCCGGCCGCAGAGGTCTCCGGCGACCCCGATCCGAGGCGGCCGTCCCACATCGACGAGCTCCGAGTCGATCGCGGCTCTCGGCTTGCGGTTGGTCGTTCGGTTGCCCGAACTCGCATGGAATGACTCATGGCTCTTGGATTCGGGCGAATCCACGCGGATGCAGCCGTGGCCCGCGCGGAGAAGCAGTCTCGCCGGATCGCGCGAGTCCATGTCACGCGGATGGAGGGATTCCCCGGTTCCTTCGCGCACTTCCGGCTCGCGGGCGGTCGCGCCGAACCCCGTTCAACATCCTGCGCCGCTCGCGAGTCGTGCCTCTTGATCGCGGCGACACTCCGGCGATCGTGGCGCTTCGTGCGCCTCGCGTAGCATGCCCTCGTGCCGACCACCAACGCTGCCATTCTTCCGGAGATCCTGCGTCGAATCATGGCGGTCTACCGCCCGGAGCAGGTGTATCTCTTCGGGTCCGAGGCGCGTGGCGACGCAGACGCCGACAGCGATCTCGATCTGGCCGTCGTGGTGCGCGACGAGGCGTCGGCGGAGCAGGCCTCGCCCCGCCGCGCGGCCGAGGCGCTTTGGGGACTTGAGCGCGGAGCGGATGTCGTCGTGTTTCGAGAGAGCGACTTCTCCGCCCGCCGCAGCGTGGTCGCATCGCTGCCGTGGACGATTCATCGAGAAGGGCGGCTCCTGTATGAGCGATGACGGGCCCGATCTCCGCGTACTCGAGGTGCGAGGATGGCTGCTTCGGGCCCACGAGGACCTATGGGCAGGCCGGCATGATCTGACCGCGAGCCCCGAAGGCCGAAGCCCCGCGACGGTCGTGAACGCGAGATGTCCATGTCTTGCCCTTGCGCGATGGTGAAGTCGACAGCCGTGGCGGAATCAGCGGCGGCGGAATGCAGGCTCAGCAACCGCCAACGCTGCCACCAAACCCGTCCGGAGCAAGTCGCTTGCGGCGGAACGAACCTCGATGCCCGAGCGTTCCGATCGAGTGGCGGCAAGAGGGACGCTCGATCCGCGCACCGCCCCAACGCGGTTGGCCCGCAGCCATGGGCGTCCGCCCGTCGGCCCTGTCCCCTGAGGGGAACGGCGACGTGGCCGCAACCCCGGCGACTCGGGACCGCCGGTTCGTGCGAACCTGCTCGACGTTCGCCGCCTGTCTCGCCGCTTCCGTTCGATGGACCCGCACCCATGACCGCGATTCCGATCCTCGGACCTGTGATCCTGCTGTGCTCGATCGCCCTGCTGCTCGGCTGCGCCGCTCACCCGCCGCAGACCGACGGGACGCCCGAGCCATCGACCGCTCCTCGGGCCGACACGCCGTCGACCGTCGACCCTGAGACGGCACGCAGCGCACCTCCGCCGGCGATTCAGGCGTGGATGGATCGCCTGACCGTCCCCCACTTCTACGACCCCGCGACGGGATTCATCGTCGCCCGCGAGACGACCGCCCTGCCGCCGCTTCTCTCGAACGCGCCGCCGCTCGACGCCGCGATCGCCGAGGCAGGCGACGCGCGGCTTGTCGTCGTCTTCGTCACCGCCGATCGCTGCGCTCCGTGCCAGCAGTACAAGCTCGATGCGCTGAACGACGTCGCGGTGATCGAGCGACTCGCGGACCCGCGCTTCCTGCCCACGCATCTTGAAGTCGATCGATCGCCCGAACTCGCCGACACGCATCTCGGCTCGCGGGGGATCCCGATGACCTATGCGTTGCGTAAAGGGTCGGTCATCGCAACGCTCCGCGGCCAGCGCTCCGCCGCAGACCTGCTCGCCTGGGTCGACGCGTTGCCCGAGTAACGACTGCCGGCGCGCCGCAGGAGCAATGGGCACGAATCGGCGGCCGCTCTGGCCACTGCCTCACACCGCGGCCGCCGGGCCATGCCGTACTGCCCGACCGTGGCCGGCCTCGCGATGCCTTCGCCCTTCGGAACACGCCCAGCAATTCTGCAGAAACCGACCCACGAGAGACGGCACGTCGCCGTGGCCGCACTATGGTTGAGGTTGGACGTGGCACGTGCGTGCGAACGTCTTCGAGCGAAACCGTTCGAGGCCGGGACCGGAAGGCACCAAGAGCAACCAGAAGCATGAGCACTCGACCCTCACCGACCGACCTGATCGCCGCGACGCTCCTCGCCGGCGCCGTCGCTTCGATCGCCTCCGCGGACACGATCACCGTCTGCCCCGACGGGTCGTGCGACTTCACGGATCCCGCCGCCGCCGTGAACACGGCCGTCACGGGCGACATCGTCGAGATCGCCGCCGGCACCTATCCGCTCGATGCGTCGCTGTTGGTGTATGGACAAGCCATCACGGTCCGCGGCGCGGTCGATGCCGAGGGACGCCCCGCGACGGTGCTCGACGGTCAGGGCGCACGGGTCGTTCTCAGCATGACTTCAATCATCGGCAAGCCCACGTTCGAGAACCTCGTCTTCGCGAACGGGCGTTCGGACTACGGTGGCGGCGTGTTCGCCGCCCATTCCTCGCCCGTGTTCCACAACTGCCACTTCCGCGACAACGTCGCCATCTGGAAGGGCGGTGCGCTCTTCAACTCCTCCGCGAGTCCCACGCTCATCGACTGCGAACTCACGGGCAACACCGCCGGCAACGCCCAGTTTCCCTCGCAGGGCTCGGCTGGCGCGGTGTCGGTCGGCAGTGGCACCACCACCCTCATCGGATGCACCGTCAGCCAGAACTCGGCGAGCGGATCCGGGGGCGCCTTCGTACTCTCCAGCTCGAGCAGTCTGGTTCTCCAATCGACCCGTGTCTGCGGCAACACTGCGCCGACCCATGCCCAGGTCTACTCACTTTCGGGTGCGGTCGTAACCGAACTTGACGGTGCCTGCATCTCGGACGACTGCGACGACTGCCCTACGGCACCGCCCTGCCCCGCCGACCTCGACAGCAGCGGCTCCGTCGATGGTGCCGATCTCGCCTCGATGCTCGCCTCATGGGGCGCGTGCAAGAAGGGCTGCGTCGCCGACCTCGACGGAAACGGCTCGGTGAACGGTGCCGACCTCGCGATCCTGCTCGGCGCGTGGGGCGGCTGCGGCTGAAGCGTGCGAGCCTCAACAAGGGCTCGATCGCGACGAAGGTGGTCGCGTCGCGGGCGGCCGGAAGCCCTCAGCCGCAATCACTGATCGCTCGACTCGTACTCCAGCACGCGTGGCATCGCGAAAGTGGCGTGCGTGGCGATCATCAACTGCCGCGGCGGCGGTCAATTGAAAGGGCGAAGTCGAGGTCCCGTCGCGGGCGGCGCTGCGATCACGGTCGACTCGACGTTCGTCGCCGGAACCGCCGTCGAGCGACACTCGAGTTGCGACTCGCCCCATGCAAGGTCAGCGGACGACGCCGGCCGGCGGCACTTCGACCCAGAACCAGCCGCGCAGATCGCCCGCCGCGTAGCCGGTCGCCTGATCCTTCGGATACATCGCCGCAAGCGCCTCGCGCACCGCGGGCTCGATCGAGTCGGCGGGACCGTGGCAGGCAAGGCAGGTCGGCATCAGACGGATCGGCAGCGTGGCGCCGAGCGAACCGTCGGTGTTGACCACGTAGCGAGCCTCCGCAGGCCGGTCGGCCAAGAGCCCCGCCGCCCACGCCGGCGCGACGTTGCTCGGATTGCGCAGTCGATCGCTGGTTCGACCGATCATGACGCCCTGCTCGCGCGAGACGGCCTGCGCGATCTTCGGAGCCTGCGACTTGCAGACGCCGATCGCGGCCTCAGGTCCCGCCGGCTTGCCCTCGCCGTCGGACGCCGCCATCGCCTCCTCGAGCGCCGCGAGCAGCCGCGCGAACATCGCGTCCCGCGCCGCCTCGGCGCGAACACGTTGCGCGTCGACGTCGGCTGCAAGCGGCGGCGAGACCGGTGCCCACGACACGTTTCGGCCGGACTTCGCCGACATCTGCCGGCGAATCGCCTCGCGGACGATGCTCTCGTAGAGCGGATCGACCATGCCGACCGACTTCGCCGCGGCGATCGCCTCGTCGATCGAGAAGCCCCGGTCGAGCGCCAGGTACATCGCCCATCCCGGACCGACGCGATTGCCGGTGCGGCAGTGCAGCGCGAGCGTCGTGCCGTTCGCGGCGGCGTTGCGGTACTCCGCGCGGGCCGCGAGCAGGAGCTCGTCGGTGAGCTCCTCGCCTTCCTTGTAGGGCAACCCGCAGTACTCGACCTCGATCGCTTCGGCGGCGGCCTTCTCGTCGAAGGTGCCCGGCTCGGTCGCCTTGCGGAAGTTGACGATCCGATCCACTCCGAAGGACTCGAGCATCGACAACTGCTCGACGCTCGGCTGCATCAGGAGGAACCGGTGCGGGACGCCGCCGATCGCGACCTCCGAGGGCGGGAGCGGCGCCCCGACCGGAAGACGCCAGGTCTCGCGACGGTTCGCCGGCGGCCCTTCGCGCACGAAGTCGCTCACGCCCATCGCATGCGAGCGCAGGAGCGCGATCGTCTCCGGATCGCGGCTCGACTCGACGATGCGCACGCCCTTCTCGGTGACGAACACCTCGAGCTCGACGAGTTCGTGCCGATCGAAGAGCTCCCGGAAGACCGGATCCCAGACCCGCACCATGGCCCCGGCCTTCATGCGGTTCTGCATCGAGAGCCCGTGGTCGATGATGAGCGCCGCGATCGCCGGATCGTCGCTCTCGGTGATCGCCTCGACGATGCCGAGCTCGCCCTCCTGCCGATGCACGAGCGTGCGGCGGATCTTCCGGTGGTTGCGCAGCAGCTGCATCCACACCGCCCGATCCTCCGAGACGAGCCGCACGTTCTTCATGGGATCCTGCGGATCGAACTCGGTCGAGACCGCGCCAGCGGCGACCGACGCCGACGCATCGGCCGGTGCGTCGGAGGGCGCAGCGCTTGCCGAAGCACCCGAGGCCGCCGGCTTCGGTGCGCAGGCGGCGAGGAGCAAGACGCACGAAAGAACCGCGAGCCCTGCGCGGGGTGTCGCCGCGCGATGGCTCGCGCCGCACGATCTCCAGTGGATGGCCATGGGATGACTCCGAGACGAGAAGGGAACGAGGTTCGCCGAGGCAGCGGTGGCGGTCCGTCCCCGTGGACGAACCGATACACCTCCGCCTCGGATGGATGATCGCGCATGGTGGACGATCACGCGAGGGGCCTGAGAGTCGCGCCGCCGCAATCGGGTTCCAACGCGGTCTGAATCCGCATCCGGCCCCGCTCGGCAAGTTCTCGTGGGAGCATGCGGACCTGCATCGACGATTGCGTCGCGACCGCGCGACCCGCCCGATGCCGATCGGGGACTTGATCTCGGAGTTCCTATCCTCGATTGCACCCGCGAAGCCGCTGCGAGCGCTGCTTCGGATCGGTGAACCCGCGACGCCAGCCACGATGCCCAAGCACCGAATCTTCACCACCGCGTTTTCGAGCGTCTATCCGCACTACGTCGCCAAGGCGCAGCGCAAGGGACGGACCCAGGCGGAAGTCGACGAGGTCATCCGCTGGCTCACCGGCTACACCCAGAAGGACCTCGAGACGCACCTCGCAAAGAACACCGACTTCGAGGGCTTCCTCGGCAAGGCGAGGGCGATGAATCCCCGCCGCGAGCTGGTGACGGGCGTGGTCTGCGGCGTGCGGGTCGAAGCGGTCGAGGACCCCTTGATGCGTGAGATTCGCCGACTCGACAAGCTCGTCGACGAACTCGCCAAGGGACGTCCGATGGCCAAGATCCTGCGCGATCATCCCGCACCCTGATCGCTCCCCGCGCAGAGCGGCTTGCCGCGACTTCTCCGCTTCCGTGCCGGCTGATCCGAGGCGCCGCGCCGCGGGGCACGCGGTGATGGCCGGGAATCTTCCAGCACCGGGCGCTCGCCACGATGCTCGACCAACGCCTCGAACGCCTCGTCGATCGCGGGGATCGCGGCAGCCGGCACTCGCCCGTCCGAAGTTTGAGCGAAGCCTGCTCGCAACCCGATCTGCCACCCATGGCGAACGCGATCCTCTGCCTGACCTGCGACTACGACCTTGCCTCGTGCGACGCGGGCCGTTGCCCCGAGTGTGGACGCGAGTTCGATCGGAGCGACCGATCGACCTACGAGACTCGTCGCCGCGGCGAGCAGGCGGTGCGCGGGATCCTGCTTGCGATCGGACTCGCCGCCGCCGGCGTCGGATTGCTGCGTTGGTCGTGGGAGTGGCCGTACGGAGACTCGCATGTTTCGGCGTTTCGCGCGATCTTCGGCCTCGGCCTCGTGCTCGGCGTGATCGCAGCGCTCTCGGCGTCCCGCAACCGATCGTGGTTCGGGCGCATCCCGCTGCTGCTCGTGGGCACGCTCTGCGTCTGGGCTGGCCTCTTCTTCTCAAGCGAGAAGTACTACCGCGTCTGGCAGGCAAGCCCTGATCCGCCGGATGAAGCCTTCGCGGACACCGCGCCGATCGGCGCTCTGCTCGCCGGCTGGATCCCGGGCGGCCTGTTCGTCGGCGTGGCCTTCTTGACGGGCGTGCTTTTCTTCGCGTGGCGGCGCCGGCGTGGCCACCGATCGGTGGGCACCCACGCGCTGCCGCCTGATCTGCCGACCGCACCGCCGACTGCGCCGCCGCCGACCTCGGCATGAGCGCGGTCGATCCGCTGGGCCGTGAGCGCCGTCAGGCGACTCGTGCGGCGCGGGTCAGGCCGTGGCTCCGTACGTCGCGCGGTACGCCGCGATGCGGGCGAGATCGTCGGCGGTGAGTCGTTCCCCAAGATGCTCGACCACCTCGGCGATCGTGGCGATCGCCGCGGTCGGCATCGAGAACTCGGCGCCGATGTCCGAGAGCGCCGAACGCGTCGAATCCTCGCTCGCCCGCTCCTGGCGATCGATCGAGACGACGCAAACCACCACCTGCGGTCGATGGCCACTCCAACAGGGCCTCCTGTTCCATCCGGACTCCGGGAGCGGCTCAGGCTCGAGGCGTCTCCTCGATCCTTCGACTACCGTCCATCCGACGGCGGCTTGTTCGGCAAGTTCGGAGAGCGTCTCCGAAGCACTCGGGTCCGCTTCCCCTGACGCCGACCGACGTGAGGAGCTTCAGCATGTTGCAGGATCCGGAGACTCGGATCTCGCGGCGAACCGCCCTCAAGGCCGCGGCGGCGAGCGGAGCCGGACTCGTCGTCGGAAGTGCGATCGCCGGACCATCCTCGACGCAGGCGGCCACGCCGCCGGAGGCCACGATGGGATCGAACGACGCCTGGTTCGCACAACGAGCGTGGAGCGTGAGCGCGAACAAGGTGCTCCCCAAGGCGGATGGATCGACCGGCCGGGTCACCACCCTCGCCAAGCGGATCGAGCATCCGACCTCCGCCGAGGAGATCGCCGCCATCGTGAAGTCGCTTGCGGCGACGACCCCGATCGCGTGCGTCTGCGGCGGGCACGAGTCGTCTGGAGCGGCGCTCGTGGCGAATCGCGACGCGGTGATCCTCGACCTGGGCGCCCTCAAGTCGATCGAGATCGAGGTCGCCGTGGGCGATGGCGGGACCTTGGTCACGGTGGGATCGGGCGTCGTCTTTCGAGAACTCGTCGAAGCGGTGAAGGCCCACGGCGGCGCGCTGCCGGTCGGCACCGGCCCCGGCGTCGGCGTGGCCGGGTACGCCCTCAACGGCGGTCTCAGCAGCTACTTCTCGAGGCGTCTCGGCCTGCTCGGGCAGCGTGCGGTGAGGATGACCGTGGTGACCGCCGACGGCGAGATCCGCGTGCTGACGCCGAAGGACGAGTTGTTCACGGCGATGCTCGGCGCGGGCAGTGCCCTCGCGATCGTCGTCGACATCACCTTCCGCATGGCCGATGCGAGCGTCATCCAAGGCGCCGAGCAGCTCGTCTTCGGATTCCAGACGCGTGCCCAGGCCGTCGAGTTCTCGCGCAAGGCGATGCAGTTCATGAAGGACCGCGTCATGCCGAACGACTCGGTCTCGCTCGAGATCGTCGTCACCGGCACCAAGGCGATCGTCGC
>CAYZSH010000016.1:9053-26490 GCA_964481025.1 uncultured Isosphaeraceae bacterium | reverse complement strand
TGCCGAAGCGCTCCGCCTGCTTCTGGAACATCTGCATCATCTCGGGGCCGGTGACACCCTCGGGGAAGCCGGGGTAGTTCTCGACCTCGGTCGTGAGCATCAACTGACCGCCGGGAAGCACGGGGGCCGGATCCTGTCGCGGGACCCCGATGATGCACAGCGGATCGAGGTTCGCCCGGGCGGCGTAGATCGCCGCGGTCCAGCCGGCGGGCCCCGAGCCGATGATCACGACCTTCTCGATGCGGTCCTCGCTGCTCATGTCTGGTCAGTCCTGATGCAGGCCGGAACTCGTCCGACCGGTCGGTTCTCAGTCGATCACACCCTGCTCGCGAGCGAGCTGCCGCAGCGGCGGCCACACGATCATGTCGCCGGTCAGACCGTCGAGGCTCGCTTCCTCGAAGGACGAGTCCTCGTGATCCCGACCTCGGGCGTAGAGCACGCACTCGTCGATGTCGATGCGACCGTAGTCGGTGTCCACCGCCCGGCTTCGCGAGCCGAGGTAGTCCCAGAGGAATCGGCCGTAGCCCTTGTCGAACGGGTCGAAGTCGAATCGCTTGGGGATGAAGATCGCATAGGCCATCTCGCGATCGCGCGGCCAGTTGCCGAACTCGGCGCGGTATCCGCAGAGACCGGCGCCGAGGATGGTGCCGTTGATCTCGACGATCAGCCGGTTCCGCAGGTCGAAGAGCGACTGAAGATCGGAGATCGACTCGGCGATGATCGCGTAGCGGACCTCGTTGAGCTTCGAGAACTCGGTGGGCACGTTCTGGATCGGGTCGTACGGACGGATCCGCCAGCGACGCCACCAGTCGTCATAGACGTTGGTGAGCTTCTCCTTCGACGCGTCGAGGCTGCCGTGCACGCTCGCGATCCGTTCCCAACGCTTGGAGGCGCCGAACCGGGTGAGCGGCTTCGACTGCGACTGGATCGCGCCGAAGACGGTGGCGAGACGCTGCGGATCAGGGGTGCTTCCGCCGTAGAAGAGTTCCTCGAGCAGCACCTCGATGACGATGCGATCACCCTCGGGCATCTGGAGACGCTTCACACGCTCCGCATCGGCGGTCTTGAGGTACGGAAGTTCCTCCTTCGCCACCCGCTTGAACTCCTCGGCGGGGATCCTCTCGACGTACGCGTACATCGCGTCACGCATGATCGAGAGCGCGTCGGAGAGCAAGACGATCGCCTCGGACTTCTCAGCCTGCATGTGGCGGTCACAGAGCGTCCGGAGCACGCGGGCGTTGGCGATCGCCGCGTCGAATCCCTCGGTGTACTCGCCCTTCTCGAATCGCCGGTACATCTCGGCGGCGGTCCAGGTCGAGAAGACGCGGAACGCCTGGAGATAGGAGAAGTCGATCGTGAGTTCGCCCTCGTCCCCGATGCGGACCTCGGCGACCAGTCCGGCGTCGCGGTACTTCTGGGTCAGGTCGCGGGCGTCCGCGCCGTACGGGAGTCCGATGACGATCTTCTCGGCGGCCTCCTTCAAGGCATCGCCGACGTGGTCGTTGGTCGCCGCCCAGTCCGCGATCGGGGCCCAGCCCGTCATCTTCGGCCAGACGTCGACCTGATTGAAGTCGGCGCCGATCGCCTGCGGACAGGGCGTCATGTCGAGGTAGGCGTCGAAGAGGCCACGCCATGCGGTGTTGTCCTTCGACACGCTCTCGAGCTGGTTCAACTCACGGGTGACCCGCTCGTCGGCCCGGACGTCCGCGGTCGCGGTCAGGACCGACGACGCGGCGACCACCGAGAGCAGGGAGGACACGAGACGACGACGAGTGGACGAGCGAAGGATCGGGAGGAGCGCCATGCGCGATCTCCGGGGTCTGCGGAACGAGCCGCGGCGACAGCCGCTTCACGGACCGAGGAATGTAGCAGAACCGGAGGACGGTCCTCGCGGCGACGGCCCGACCTTCGTCGTGCGGCGAGAGCGTGGTCGTCTCCTCGCTACACTTTTCGACTTCCCCCCGGAGCCCTCGATGACCGCCAGTTCCTCCTCGATGCCAGACCGTCTCAACGTCCTGCTGATCGGAGGCGGCGGTCGGGAGCACGCCCTCGCCTGGAAACTCCGCCAGTCACCGCGACTCGGACGGCTGTGGGTGGAATCGACGGCCAACGCGGGACTCAAGGCACTCGGCGAGGTGTGCCCCGAGCCGACCTCGAAGGGCGACCATTTCCGGCTCGAACGCTGGTGCGAGCGCGAGTCGATCGGGCTCGTCATCATCGGCCCCGAGGCCCCGCTCGCCGCGGGATGGGCTGACCGGCTTGCGACGCCCGAGCGTCCGGTGTTCGGCCCGGTCAAGGCCGGCGCCCGACTCGAGGCGGACAAGGCCTGGGCCAAGGAGATCATGCGATCCGCGTCGATCCCGACCGCCGAGGGCCGCACCTTCACGAGGCTCCAGCAGGCGCTGGCCTATGCCGAGACCCGCGAGGAAGGGTGCGTCGTCAAGGCCGCCGGACTCGCGGCAGGCAAGGGCGTCGTGGTCTGCGACACCCCCGAGGAGGCGATGGCCGCGGTCCGAATGATCATGGGCGACGACCCCGAGCGTCCCGGCCGCGGATCCTTCGGCGAGGCGGGGAACACCGTCGTCATCGAGGAGAAGCTGCTCGGGCAGGAGATGAGCGTTCTGGCGCTCGTCGACGGCCGGTCGATCTGGGTGCTCGATCCCTGCCAGGACCACAAGCAGGTGGGCGAAGGCGATGTCGGCCCGAACACCGGTGGCATGGGGGCCTACTGCCCCACGCCGCTCGCCTCCGAGGAGGTCATGCGGGAGATCGAGCGGGATGTCCTGGTCCCGACCGTGGACGCCCTGCGCCGCGAGGGCATCACCTTCCGCGGGGTGCTCTACGCGGGGCTCATGCTCACGACCGGCGGCCCGAAGGTGCTGGAATTCAACTGCCGCTTCGGGGATCCGGAGTGCCAGCCGCTGATGGCCCGCATGACCGGTGACGTCCTCGAGACCCTCTGGGCCACCGCCACTGGGCGGCTGGACGAGCTCGCCGACGAGGGCCGGGGCCTCGAAACCGATCCCAGAACCGCCTGCTGCGTGGTGCTCTGCTCCGAGGGCTACCCCGGAAAGATCACCACCGGCCACGAGATCACGGGCATCGAGGAGGCTGAAGCCTGTGGCGGGCCGGACGAGCAGGTCGTGGTCTTCCACGCCGGCACCACGACGGACGCCGAAGGCCGACTGGTCACCAGCGGCGGCCGAGTGCTCGGCGTGACGGCCCTCGCCGCGGACCTCGAGCGGGCCCAGACGCTGGCCAACGAGGCGGCCGAGAAGATCACGTTCCGCGGCGCCTTCCACCGCCGCGACATCGGCAGCCGAGTGCTCCCCTCCAACCGGGCCTGATCCCCGAGCCCAGATGGACCGCCGCGGACATCCGAAAGATTGGCCTCACCCCCCGTTGCAGGTTCAGGGAACCCCGGAGTACCATTCGGATCTGTACTTCTCGACGCAGGATGCGCCGAGCCGTTCGTCTCGATCGAGCCTCCCCTTGGAGGGCCCCGATCGTCAATTTCAAGGTGTCGTACCTCGAATTCGGAGTACGACGCCGTGCCGCAAGGTCTTCCGGATGATGTCATCCTCCGGATGATTCCGGCCTCGACCGGCGACCTCGATGGTCGCGACCAGCCCCCGTCGGCCTCGCGTCGACCCGCCAGAATCGCTCCCCACCGACTCGGAGATCAGGAAGCATGATGCTCAGAACCTTCGCCGCATTGAGCCTCGGCACGTTGGCGGCCACCACCGCGGTGGCCTCGATCGCGTCGAGCGCCGACCCGAGCGCCGACCGAGGTGCCGCGGATGCGACCCCGCGTCCGGCCGTTCGGCCGACGCTGGATGTCTCGGTCGCTGCGAAGACCGCCCCGGAATGGCAGGGCTCCGCCGTTCGACTGATCGACGAGGGCATCCTCGACGAGCTCGCCGCCTCGGCAGCCCGGCTCTCCGCCCCGATCGCCCGTCAGGCCGTCGGTGTTCAGAACGAGATCCGCCCGGCGATCGTCGTTCCCAAGAAGCCGAACCACGAGATCAGGCTCGTCCACGACATCGATGGCAACATCGCGCTGACGGGCCGCATCCAGCTGAAGTTCCGCGACGGCGTCGGCGCCCGGGCGAGCATGGCGGGCATCACCCCCGTGCTCAGCATGACCGGTCAGGATGTCGCCGGCCTCAACCGCATCGTGCAGGCCGAGGCCGGCACCGTCCGGCAGATGATCCAGCATCCCGAGGCGGTCATCGAGGGGATTCGCCAGAAGGCCTTCGAGCGTTCCGGCCGCGTCCAGCCCGATCTCGCCGCGATGATGTTCGTGGAACTGCCCGGCGATGTCGACTGGGACCGCGTGCTGAAGGTCGCTCGCGACATCAACGATCTCCCCGAGATCGAATGGGTCTCGCTCGAGCGAACCATGGCGGTGTATCAGCAGGCGGACTGCGATCCGGGGAACCCGGTGGTCTGCAACCGGCCCAATCCCGGCTCGGGCCCCGCATGCTGGGACGGCGACGTGACGTCCGTCGCCCCGTGGCCCGGTGCCTGCAACCCGGCCCCCGGCGACGACGTGAACGCGTTGACCGCCTGTGCCGACGAGAACTGCTGCGACACGGTCGCCACCTTCGCGCCGTGGTGCAGTGACGCCGACAGTGGTCAGGGATGGGACGTCTACTGTGCGGCCGTGGCGAACGTGGCCTGCCAGGGAACCGTCTACGACCTCGAGAACCCGGGACTCGCCGACCGCTACGACCCCTGCCTCTCCAACTACAACCCCGATCTCTTCGATGGCGGCGACCTCAACTTCACCGACGACGCGTCGCAGGCGGTTCGCCTCAACGTCTTCTCCGCGGTCGCGGGCTTCGTGCTCGACACCTGCTTCGATCCGCACGTGACCCCCGGATGCTCCATTCCGGCGTGCTGCGCCTCCATCTGCGTCATCGACCCGACGTGCTGCACCGACCAGTGGGACCAGCAGTGCGTCGATCTTGCCTCGGATGGCAACGTGCCGTCCTGCGAAGTCACGCCCGTCGATGACGAGACGCCGAACTTCAGCGAGCTGACCTCGGAGGTCGTCAACGGTGTGGAACTCTCGCTGGGTATCAACGCCTTCCAGACCGCGCTTCCGTTCAACTTCCCCTTCGATCCGGTGGCAGGCGATCCGAACGACGACGCCACCTTCCCACGGTTCAGTCCGTTCGTCGGCTCCGGTACCGATCTCGAGGGTGGTCACGCCGCCGTCGGCATCATCTGGCGTCTCTACGGTTCCGGCGCCGTGGGCGGCAACGCCGTGCTCCCGAACCCGACCATGGTCTGGATGGACGGTGCCGAGTTCGAGGTCGTGCCCGCCGCCGACTGCACCACCGGCGACTGCATCGAGATCATTCCCGGCCAGCCGCGGACCTATGCCAACCCCTTCCCCGCCTTCGCGGTGGACGCCAGTTACGACTACTCGCAGATTCGTCTTCGCCCGACCGGCAACGTCGAGCATGTCGCGGTCTGCGAGTTCTCCGCGTTCGTGAACCACGAGGAGTGGTGCCGCGACACGCCGACCGGGGCCTACCACCCGACGTCGATCATCGTCGAAGAGGGCCAGACTCTCTCGTACCTCGACATCGGCAACGCGAATCACGGACTCGCCTGCCTTGGCGCGACCGTCGCCCCGGACAACGACTTCGGCGTGATCGGCATGGCGCCCCGCGCTCAGGGCTACTTCTACCCCATCGTCAGCATCGAGGAAGGCTCGCGCAACGCGACCGCCATGGCGTCGATGATCCGGGACCTTCCTCCGGGTGCCGTCATCAATCACTCGTGGGGCCCGACGGCCGTCGGCGAGTGCCTGACCGCCAACGACCCTGAGTACACGCTGATCCGTGCCTCGGTGGATGCCGGCCTCGTGGTCTGCATCGCCGCCGGTAACGATGGCGCTCCGCTCCTCCCCGAGGCGAACATCGAAGTCCCATCCGGCGCGGTCATCGTCGGCGCCCGCGAACCGGGGCTCCTGCTCGAAGGCATCTGCAACCGCCCCCGACGCATCTTCTTCAGCAACTTCAGCAGCGACGACCTCGAGATCACGGTGAACGCCTGGGGCATCATGGGTGCGACCCCGGGGTATGGCGTCCTGTGGGCTGGTGAAGACACCCGGGCCAATCTCAACTTCGTCGAACGAACGTACACCCGGAGCTACACCGGCCCGACTCCCGACAACTCCACGGGCGGCTTCAACGGAACCTCGTTCGCGAGTCCGCAGGTGGCGGGTGGATGCGCCCTGATCCAGGGGGCCTTCCGAATGTTCTGGGACACCACGGTCAATGGCGACACGATGGGTGGCCTCCTCGCAGGCGATCCGGAAAACTGCCAGACGCTGGGATATCCGGATGACTGCCCGCAGAACGGCCCCGGCCTCTGTGGTGACATTCTCCCACCGCCCCCCGCCGATCCCGGTGGCGTGATCACCGACATCGGCCCCAACCTCAACGTCCCCGGCGGCATCGTCGGCGCCCTCAGCGCCATCTCCGATCCGTCCGGCGGCTCGTTCGACGTCTACACCGGTTCGCACATCCGCGGCAACTCGATCAGCCTCTCGCAGGTCGACAACAACTCGCTCGTGATCCGCTCGGAGTACGCGGCTCAGGGCCCCGGCCCCAACGGCCTCGTCTACTACGGCACGGGTCCGTCGATCGACTTCGGTCTCTCCCTGAGCGTCGGCGCCGCCCCGGCGGACATCATCAACCTCGACATCCAGACCGTGTCGCGAGCCACCAACACGGTCGTGGTCGAGGTCGTCTTCGCGAGGAACTTCATCTCCTCACGCTGGGTGCCACAGGGCGTCGAGCTTCTGACCACCCAGTTCGATGGGCACGTGTATCCGCTCGGCGCCGACATCGGTACCGAGCCGTACATCGACGCCGCCAACCGGGTCAGCCTTCGCGTCTATGCACTCGGCCTCGGGTTCGTCAACGGTGGCGGCTACAACGGCGAGTGGGATCAGGTGACGGTCGTGGCCAACACCGACAACGAACCGCTCTGATCCGCGAGTTCTGAAACAACTGCCTTCCCGCCCGCCCCGCTCCCACACAGGAGCGGGGCGGGCTTCTTTTCAGGACCGCCTTGTTTCAGAAACTTCTGAAATCAGACTGGCCCTCAACCATGAAACCGCTACCATTCAGTCATGCCTGACGAGGCCGACACGCTCACCAGAACCCGGCGAAGCGATGCCTCGTCACTGGCTCGCTCCCGAGAGGCGTTCATCAGCCACTGGGGCGAGATGGGGTCATCCTGGGGCGTCCCTCGCTCGATGGCGGAGATCCACGCCCTGCTCTTCATCGAGGGCCGACCGATGAACGCCGACGAGATCATGGATCGCCTCCAGATCTCACGGGGCAACGTCTCGACCACGCTTCGACAGCTCGCCGACTGGGGCATCGTCACCCGCGTCCGGCAGCGTGGCGATCGCAAGGACTACTTCGAGGCGGAACAGGACGTCTGGAACCTGCTCAGCCTCATCGTGCGGGCCCGCAAGCGGCGGGAGCTCGAGCCCCTGCTGGCGGCGCTCGAGGACGCACGCACCATCGCGACCAATCCCACCCACGCGGATGAGGACGACCCCAAGGCGACCAAGGCGCACGTCGCCCGTCTGGACGCCATGAACGACGCCCTCAAGCGTCTCGACCGTCTCAGTGATCGCTTCATCGGCCGCGGCGGCAAGGGCCTCGACGTCGCCGTCCGACTCCTGGCATCTCTTCTCTGAGTCTGCCCCAACGCCTCCGACGACTCGACCACACGATGACCACCCTTCCCTCCATCCCCGTTCGCACCCGAGGCACCGCCGATCATCCGGTCGGCTCGCCGCCGGCATCGGCGCGGGTGGTCTGGCGGGTTCTGCGGCGAGACGCCGCCGGCGGGACGGCACTGCGAGGCGGCGGGGTCAGGACGACCCGGGTCGAGGCGATCCTCGATGAGAACGCCATCGTCATCCGGCAACTCGAGGGAGAACGCGAGGTCTCCGCGCTGGTGCTCCCGGCGTGCGGCCGGATCGTGGAAACCGCGGCGGGAACACTCCTCGAGTGGACGATGCACGACGGGGAGGGCTCCGAACCCGTGTTCCGGATGCTCGTCGCATCGGGTTGCCCCCCACTCGTCCGCTGCCGGCTGCTGGACCGCATCGGCGTCGGCGGCGGTCGGCACGAGATCGTCGAACTCAGGGGGCTCGACTCCGTCTCCACGCCCGGCTCCTGAACTCGATTCCGAGCAGGTTCCTGCTACACTCCGCCTCCTCAGGACAGGTGGCCGAGCGGCTGAAGGCACCGGTTTGCTAAACCGGCGTACCGCGTCAGCGGTACCGCGGGTTCGAATCCCGCCCTGTCCGTTCCTGCGACGTCGCCGATCATCGGCGACGTCGCTGCGTTTCAGGAACCTCCTTCCGGAGCGGATCAATGCACACGGTCGCCACGCTGCCCCACATCGTCGCCATGCGTCTGCTCGCGGAGCTCGACGCCGCGGAGATCGCCGCGGGGTCCTCGGACCTCATGGCTCCCGGTGTCGGCGGTTCGATCCCGGGGCTTGAAGCACCCACGGTCACCGTCTGGGTGGACCAGGAGGCGGACGTGGAGCGGGCTCGTCGTCTCCTCGAACGGATCCAGTCCGAGGCCGGCGATCACACCGAGTACTTCAAGGGCGACGCCGCCGCGGAGGAGTGACGCCCCCCGGATGCCCCTGCCCGACGTGCGGACGGCACCATCCTCGACGCACGTGCGAACGGAAAATACCGATGATTCCGGCGAGAACGTGATACCGTCGGGATCGGAGACGTCATGCCGCTTCGCGACCGCATCCTCTCCTGGCTTCCCTCGTCGCTCGCCGCATCGATCGAAGCCGACTCACGACGCTGGGTGTTCGACTGCCCGGTGTGCGACGCTCGATCGTCTATCTGGGAGATCGGCGGCGTCCGATGGAAGGCGGCGGGCGAGCCGCGTCGCTTGATTCGATGTCCGCACTGCAGGAGCAGTCGCCTGATGCGGATACGCCGCGCGTCCGACGATGCGGAGTCCTGACATGGCCGGATCGACCGCCGAATCGAACGCCCCGATCGCGACCGCCCCACGAATCCCTCTCACGCTTCGTCGATGCGTCGTGCCACTCTTCGCGGTGATCGGCGTCATCGTCGGCGTGTTGACGGCCCTCTCCGCCTGGGCGATCGCGGGCCTCGACGCGGCCGAGACCTTCCTCGGCACGATGCTCGGCGCGATCATGGGCGCCGGACTGGGGACCGCCGCCGGGCTCGTCGCGTCGGTGCTCGTCGACCCGCGAGATCTCGACCGACTCTGCGGGTACTGCCGTCGGCCGATCGGCGGCGGTGACTGTCCCGACTGCGGCTGTCCCCGCGGCGAAGATTCGCCTTCGGCGGCCGGGACGGCACAGACCTCAACGCTCACGGATTGACCACCGAACGTCCGCGAACCCGATCGCACGCGACCGTCGCACGGGAATCCACCCCGGATTCCCCGCCACCCTCGACACCGGAACGACGAACCGGACGAAGTCCGGACGGCATGTTCACCGTCCGGGACATCACGATCGCCGCCTGGTCGTCCGCCGTCGGGCTGGCCGCCGGGCTGGTTCTCGCCGTCGTTTCCTGGCTGCTCGTCGAACCGCTCGGGACCGACGCGCCGCTGGCGTTCATCACCTCGGGACTCACCGGGGCCGGACTCGGACTGGCGGTCGGCACCGTCGTCGCGATTCTCGTCGGCCCTCCCCCCGTCGATCCGCGGACGCTGTGCCCGACGTGCCGGTACCCGATGCGCGACCTCCCGACCTCCCGGTGTCCGGAGTGCGGTCTGGCTCGATGACGACCCGGTGATGGCGTGACGTCGACACCACGCCGGCGAGGGAGACTCAGTTGTCGTCCGGCGACGGCGTCTCGGATTCGGCCTGTCGTCGCAACCGACGTCGAAGCACGGTCGCGAGACTCTCCGGCTCGAGGAAGCTCTCCGGCGGGCGGAAGTAGACCTCGACCTCGGCACCCTCGCTCGCGTCGAGCGTGCCGCCGGCACCGTCGGGCGCGATGATCCGGACCGAACCCGTCACCCCCGAGAGCGCCTCCTGCAGCGACATCGGCGCCTCGGTGCGGAAGATGACGTCCCGATCCTTCACGAACAGGCTTCGAACTCCGATCAGGGCGGCCGCCAGTCGGATCTCCGCGACCTCGACCAGCCGGGCGACGCTGCGGGGCAGATCGCCGTACGCCGCCTGGAGATCGCGCACCGCGGCGTCGAGCTGCTCGAAGCGGTCGGCTTCGCCGATCCGTCGGTACGCATCCATGCGGCGCTGGTCGTTCGGGATGTATCCCTTCGGGATCGATCCCTCGAGCCCGATCTCGATCGTGGTGTCGCCGGCGACGACCCGACGCTCGCGGGTGAGATCGCGAACCGCGTCCTCCAGCAGTCGGCAGTACATGTCGTAGCCGACCGCCGCGATGTGCCCCGACTGTTCGGCGCCGAGCAGATTGCCCGCACCGCGGATCTCGAGATCGCGCATCGCGATCCGGAAGCCCGCGCCGAGCATCGAGTAGTCCTCGATCGCCTTGAGTCGTCGCAGCGCGTCCTCGGTCATCCGCCGCTCCTTCGGGAGCAGCAGATAGCAGTACGCCCGATGGCGGCTGCGACCGACGCGGCCGCGGAGCTGATGCAGCTGCGCGAGTCCGAAGCGATGCGCGTCGTGGATGATCATCGTGTTCGCGCTCGGAATGTCGACGCCGCTCTCGATGATCGTGGTGCTGACGAGGATGTCCGCCTCGCGGCGGATGAACGCGAGCATGACCTTCTCGAGTTCACGATCCGACATCTGGCCGTGGCCGATGATGATCCGCGCGTCGGGGGCGAGCTTCTGGATGTCGTCCGCGAAGCTCTCGATGTCGTGGACGCGGTTGTGGACGACGAATACCTGCCCCTCGCGGGCGAGTTCACGGCGAATCGCCTGAGTGAGACGGCGTTCGTTCCACGGGACGACCTCGGTGACGATCGCGCGTCGATCGAGCGGCGGCGTGGTCAGGTTCGAGATGTCCCGCAGGCCGAGCATCGCCATGTGCAGCGTTCTCGGGATCGGCGTCGCACTGAGCGTGAGCACGTCGGCGACGGTGCGGGCGGCGAGCAGCGCCTGCTTGTGCTCGACGCCGAACCGCTGCTCCTCGTCCACCACGATGAGGCCGAGATCCTTGAACCGAACGTCCTTCGAGAGCAGCCGGTGCGTGCCGATCAGCACGTCCACCCGACCCTCCGCGAGATCCTTGAGGATCTCCTTCTCGTCGGCGCCGGTCTTGAACCGGCTGATCGACTCGATGCGGAACGGGTACGCGCGGAAGCGCGACCGGAACGTCCGCTCGTGCTGCTCGGCGAGGACCGTCGTCGGCACGAGCACCGCGACCTGCCGGCCGTACTCGACCGCCTTGAAGGCGGCGCGGATCGCGACCTCGGTCTTGCCGAATCCGACGTCGCCGCAGACCAGCCGATCCATCGGCGTGCTTGAGGACATGTCCCGCTTGATCGCCGCGATCGCGGAGAGCTGGTCCTCGGTCTCGTCGTACGGGAACTCCGCCTCGAACTCCCGCTGCCACTCGGTGTCGGCGGGATAGCGGATGCCGGGGGTCGCGGACCGGGCGGCCTGCACGCGAAGCATCTCGCCCGCGAGATCACGGACGGCGTCCGAGACCTTCTCCTTCTGCCGCTTCCAACGTCGACCGCCGAGCGTCGAGAGTCCGGGATCGCTCGTGCTGCCCGCCCCGATGTACTTCTGGACGAGCTCGATCCGCGAGAGCGGCACGTGCAGGTGCGATCCGCTGTCGAACTCGAGTGTGAGCACTTCCTGATCGGGCGCGTCATCCTTCGGAAGCGTGCGAAGGCCGACGAACCTGGCGATGCCGTGATCGCGATGCACGACGAGATCACCGGGCTCGAAACGCAGGAATTCCTGCCGACTCGCGCCACCGCGGATCGCGCCGCCTCGTCGCCGCCGCACGCCCCAGCGATGCAGCATCTCGTGGAACGGAACGACCGCGAGCGCAGACCCCTCACCGTCACCGTCGCCTTCGCCCCCATCCCAGCGGAATCCGCGGTGCACGTGACGCCGCTCGACCCGGATCCGATCGGCCCCCGGCGACTCGGTGCGGCGACGCCGTTCGACGATCTCGCGGGCACGGTCGTACTCGCCTTCGGTCGAGCAGCAGAGCGCGACCTCGCACTCGCCCGCAAGTTCGAGCAGTTCATCGAACGCGGGACCGAGATCCTCGGGAAACCCCGGCAGCGGCGCGGGCGGGAGCGAGACGGCGCGATCCTGGACCTGACTCGCGGAGAACTCGTTGACGTCGAGCAGGCAGCGAGCGACGTCGCGCAGCGACGCGAGCGTCGCGGGCGGTCCCTGCACGCCGCCCGAATCCCGCACCCGCTCCCAGTATCCGCGGCCCTGTTCGACGATCTCGCCGAGTTCCGCAAGCACCACGGTCGTCGTCTTCGGCAGATGCCTCGCGAGCGGAATCGTGCCTTCGGCGAGAAGACCTTCGGTGGCGCCCACGAGCTCCACCGACTCGACTCGGCGATCGCTCGCCTGCGACGACGGGTCGATCTCGTGCAGCCGTTCGACCTCGTCGCCGAAGAGATCGAGCCGGACCGGCATGCCGCCGCCGGGCGGGAAGAGATCGACGAGTCCACCACGGATCGCGAACTCGCCGGGATTCTCGACGACGTCGGTCCTCGTCCAGCCGGCCTCGCCAAGCCACGCGGCGAGCCCGGGCAGGTCGAGTTCATCGCCTTCGCGGATCGTCCGAATGCGGTCGGCGAGATCGTCGATCTCGGGAACGCCCTGCATGAGGGCGGGAAACGGCGCGACGATCACCTTCGGTGCGACGCCGTCGAGCAGCCGACGAACGAGCCCGAGCCGGGCGGAGACGAGATCCACCGCGGGTTCGCGTTCGCCGGGCATGACCTCGAGGGCGGGAAACGGTGCGGCGTGGATGCCGAGATCGGCGAGTTCGTCGATCGCGTCATCGGCGTCGTCCAGATGCGGCACGACGAAGACGACCGGCCCCGGCGCCCTCGCCGCCATCGCGGCCACGAGCACCGACGTGCTGCTTCCCGCGACGCCGCGGGCCGAGACTTCACCGCCTTCGGCGACGAGCTCCAGCAGACGGGCGACGGCCGGATCGGTGACCATGCGGTCGAGCCACCACGGCGTCTCGGACGCGGCGATCGAGACCGGCGAGGTTCCACCGTCGGGAGTCATGGACGCACCGCCGAGGAGTCGCCTGGTCCGACGGCGTCCGGCCGGGTCAGATACGGCGCCGCTCGTCGGGCGGTGATCGGGCCGACCCCGGACACGACGTCGAGCGTCCATCGACGCCCGCCTTCGGCGTCCTCGGCCTGAAGCGACTCGACACCGTGACGGTCGCGATGCCCGACGATCCGCGCGGCGGTGGCCGGACCGATCCCCGGCACGAGTTCAAGCTCGGAAGCCGACGCGCGAGCCGGGTCGATTCGCAGACCGTCGGCGCCCCGCGCCGCGAGCGTGCCCGCGAGGGACAGGGTCGAGTGAAGGTCCCAGGCCGTCCAGAAGGTGGCGACGCACAGTCCGATCGCGGTCAGGCGAAACACGATCGAAGGGACTTCCGGTGCCGCGGCCCCCGCCCCGCTCCTCGAATCGTCCACGTCGTCACTCATGCCGGTCGTCGAGTCGAGCCGTCAGATCTTGAACAGGACGCTCCTCGTCGAATCCGGTCCGATCAGCCCGATCATCGCCACCAGCCGTGGCCGGTCGATGCCAGGGCCCCAGCGGTCGGGAGATCCGTCGTCGCCACGCCACCAGTCGCTCCAGCGCGGGCCGCGGAGTGCCATCCTCCTCGACGAGTCCGAAGCCGACGCCGCCGCCGGGGTCGGGCGTCGCACCATCCGTGTGCGCCGACCAGCAGAATGACTCGATGTACGGCTTGCTCATGGCGATCGCGATCACGCGATCAGCCCACTCGGCCTGACGGTCCGGCGTCCAGCCCTCGCCCCAGCGGCCCGCGGACTCGCCGAGCGGACGACACGGCGCCCCGACCGCGGAGAGCAGCACCGACTGCTCCATGCCGAAGAACCGGTCGAGCGTGTCGCTGATCGTCATGAGATCGCGACTGCGGGTTCCCGGCTCGGTGCCGCCGACGACCAGCCGCGCCCCGACGCTCTCGAATCGAAGTCCCTCGGCCGAGAGTCGTTCGAGGAACTCGAAAGGACCGAGTGATCCCGGCAGTCGCGACCGCGTGTCTCCGAAGAGATCGTGCACCTCGATCATGCTGCGAGCGGTGCGCTTGTGACGTCGGACCGCGAGCGTGGCGGTACGGGTCGCGTCGATCATGTCGGAAAGCGGGCGTCGCCCGTCGCGGCAGAGGTGCATGCCGGCGCTGATCTTCCAGATGCCGACCTTGTCCACGTACCGGGCGATCGTGCGATCGAGATAGTCGTAGAGCGGGTCACGCAGCACCGAGTAGTTGAACCTCGCCGGTTCCGCCCAGTCCGGCAGGGCCCCGGGCGCGAAGTCGACGAGCGGCCCCGCGATCACGGGCTTGCCCACGCGGCGGGCGAAGTCGATCCACGCGTCGAGCCGCGCGAAGTCGAAGCGGCCCCGCACCGGCTCGATCTCGCGCCAGCGGAACGGCACCGTCAGCACGTCGAAGTCGGCCAGCGAGTCGGCCAGTCGACCGGGATCGGTCCGCGGATCCACGATCGTGGCGAGCGTCGCGGCGGAAGCGGTACGACGACCGTATCGACGATGCAGCAGGATCTCGGCGTGCGCCGCGGCGAGCTCGTCGGTCGCGAGGAGACCGAGGTCGATCGCGTTCGCGGCCAGACGGCCCTCCGCGTCGAGCGTCGGTGCCACGAGGGCATCTGTGAAGGTGTGCCGTGCGGTCTCGAAGTGCTCGACGGCGTCCGGCGCGAACGCCGGGTCGAACATGAGCCAGTCCTCGCTCTTCTGGATGAACGTCTTCACCCGATGCCTCGCCAGTTCGAGCGCGAGGTCGTACGGCTTCTCACGGGGCGGCAGCAGGCAGGTCTGGAGCAGGAGTTCCCCCGCCCGACCCACATCGACCTGCACGCGAAGGGCAGCGTCGGGAACGTCCTTGGTCCGGATCAGGAAGAGACCACCGTGGGGCTCGGCGCGAAACCGGATCTCGGCCCGGATGCGGGCGTCCCCGGGGCCGAGCATGCGCACGCCCTGGGGCGGTCGGCCGAGCCGGATACCCGTCCGTTCATCGAGATGGAAGCGGAACTCCGCCACGCCGTCGGCAATCTCCAGTCGCCGGGCCGAACCTGAGACCCGGGGCCGCGAAGGGGGCCCGGGTGACGCCCGGATCGTCGATCCGAACCGACGCCCGACCACGCTCGACGGCGACCCGGAGTGTAGCCGAGCCGGGCCCGCCGCCCCCGAGTCCGGCGGTTTCTCTTCGGATGCCGCCGACCCCCGTCGCTCCGCCCGCAGCGGCCGACGCCATAGACTCCGCAACCATGCCCGCCGCCTCGCCCGCCGTCTTCGAGACCCACCTTCCGCTCCCCGACCGCCGTCAGGGGAAGGTTCGCGACGTCTATCGCGTTCCGACCGAGCTCGGCCCCGATCAGGTGCTGATCGTCGCGACCGATCGCCTGAGCGCCTTCGACGTCGTGATGCCCACGCCGATCCCCGGCAAGGGGCGACTGCTCACCGAGGTCAGCCTCGGCTGGTTCCACTTCATCCGCGATCTCGACCTCGTCGGCGATCACCTGATCTCGACCGATCCCAACGATGTCCCCGGTCTCTCCGATGAGGACCGCGAGCTCATCGAAGGCCGCATGATGCTCTGCCGCGCGGTCGAGGTGGTGCCGATCGAGTGCGTCGCCCGCGGGTACCTCGCGGGAAGCGGCTGGAACGAGTACGTCGCGTCCGGCACGGTCTGCGGCATCGAACTCCCCGAAGGCCTCGCCCGCTGCGGCAAGATCCCGCAGACGATCTTCACCCCCGCCACCAAGGCGACCGAGGGGCACGACGAGAACATCGACTTCGCCCGCGCCTGCGAGATCGCGGGCGAGACGCTCATGGAACGTCTCCGCGACCTGACGCTCGCGATCTACGACGCCGCGGCCGACTACGCCGCGGCCCGCGGCGTGATCCTCGCCGACACCAAGTTCGAGTTCGGCCACGCCCTCGACTTCGAAGGCCAGCCGACCGGCGATCTCCTGATCTGTGACGAGGTGCTCACGCCGGACTCCAGCCGCTACTGGCCCGCCGAGGACTACGAGAGCGGACGCGAGCAGGCGAGTTTCGACAAGCAGTTCGTGCGGAACCATCTGCTCGAACTCGTCGAGCGTGGCGAGTGGGACAAGGAACCCCCGGGACCGGAACTGCCCGCGGACATCGTCGAGAAGACGATGGAGCGTTACCGCGAAGCCGCGGATCGACTGTTCGGCGGACTCTGAACACGGCCACGGAAGTTCCGTCACCGTCCCCGGAAACCACCCCCGCGACCGCCGCCGAAAGACGGCCGGCGTGACGGGGTGACCGGTCGACGAGTCGGTGTGGTCGGCCGCACCGCCGGTCGCGACACATCGCGATTCCACGTCGAGGGCGACGACCATCCCGAGGTGTTCGCACGATCCCGCGCCGTCGCCTGTCGCTCGAGTGCCGGCCGCACTCGGTCGAACGACTCGCGGGTCGCAGGTGACCGATCGACCGGCACCCACTGACCGTCCTCGTACTTCTGCCACGAGCCGTCGTCGCGTCGATAGACGTTCCCGTTGCCAGCGACGTACCGGTTGCCATCGTGCACGCCGGTCGCCTTCCACCCGTCGCCGGTGGTTCCCGCGACGACGCGGGTTCCTTCCGACGTCCGCACCTGTCCGACCGCTCCGGCGTTCGTCGCGGCACCTCGCGCCGCGACCCACGCATCGCCATTGGTCGCGACCGTGCGACCCCAGGCCGCGTACGGACTCGCCGCGACGTATCCCGCGCCGCGCCATCCGGTGTCGGGATTCGCCCAGCGATACGCGGCGCCAGCACTCTTGGGACCGACCCAGCCGCGAGCCGCGACGTACCGCCCGGTCGCCGGGTCGTACCAGTGCGCCCAGCCCCAGCACGGCGGGTGATACCAGTACCAGGGCGTCCAGTACCAGCTCGACCAGTACCAATACGGCCACCAGTAGCCGGTGCCGTAGACCACGCAGCCACCGTCATCGACGTAGATGTTCTCGTAGCCCGAGGTGTAGCCGACGAGGACGACGGTCTCGTCCTCGCCGATGATCCTGACGAACGTCACCGGATACAGCGGATGATCGCTCGGGATCGTGTAGATCTCGTCGGGCACCGCGACCGCGACCTTCCACGGCCCGGTCGGCTTCGACGAGGTGAACCAGACCGCGTCCTTGACCGCGAAGCAGCGACCCGAGACTCGGATCACCGGAAC
>CAYZSH010000016.1:0-8953 GCA_964481025.1 uncultured Isosphaeraceae bacterium | reverse complement strand
CGCCCCGACGCGAGCAGGTAGTACCGCTGGTCGGTCGTGTTCAGGAAGACGTCGCTCGTCGAGTCCTGCAGTTGCAGAAGATTCGTGCCGGGGACCGCCCGCCAGTCGGGATCGCCATCGACGACCACGAGTTCGGCGGCACCGTTCGCGTGCGCGACCTTCGGCACGACGTCGTGCGGCTCGGTGATCGTCGCGATCGCCTCGCGAAACGCGGCGTACCGCGGTTCGTCGGGCAGGTCCGCGAGCGGGCCGGGCAACGCCGTCACGTCGCTCCACGACTCGGCCATGAGATCCGGCGACGAGAGCCAGCCCCCGCCATCGAAGAGAAACCACGTCGCCGCATCGCCTTCGGTCACCCTGAAGAGCGGCTGCGGCACGCCGACCACGGTCTCGACGCCCGGTGCGTACGGTCGGAGTCGGATCTGATCGGGCACCTGCAGGAGCGTCGTCGGTTCAGTGCGGTAGATGACGAGCGGCGGATCGGGCGAGACGCCCGACACCGGCACATCGACGATCGTGTCCTCGGTGACGAGTGCGAGCAGCCGATCGATCGGCATCGAGACCGGATTCGACGGCACGATCGTGCGGGCGAAAGCCGCCGCACGATCCGCGGTGCCGCCGACGCCGAACGACGCGGACTCCAGCGTCAGGTTGTAGAGCGTCGCATCACCGGTCTGCGTGTTCTGGAAGACGCGAGCGGAGATCGTGATCGCCCCGACCGTGCCGGTGCTTGAGTCCGGCTCCGCTCCGAACCCGACCGCGGCCGCGAAGGTCGCGGTGAGCATGTCATCGGTCCAGCGATCGATCTGCGGCGCCTGCAGCACGATGGTGCCACCATCGCGGGTGATCGAACGTGGCCACGAGCGCGAAGGTGGCGACGATTCGGTGACGCCATCGTCCTGCATCGACCACGCGAAGGACGCCACGAGCAGCATGAGGGCGAAAGACCAGACAAGACGCCCGAAGAGAATGCGATCGAGGTTCATGCCCGTCAGCGTACGCCGGTCGTCGAGCCTGCTCCCAGGAATCAAACCCCAGTCACGACGTCGCGGGATCCGCGGCCCTACCGTCCCGCGGCGCTACGGGCAGACACCCCAGGCTGCGAGCAGGATTCCGAGATCGCCTCCTCGAACCTCGCCGTCACCATCGAAGTCACCGGGGCACGATTCATCAGGGTCGCACGACTCGCCGAACGACACCAGCCAGGCGCCGAGGTCACTACCACCCACCACACCGTCACCGTCGAGATCGCCGAGACAGGTGCCGCAACTCTCCCCCCCTGAACATCGCTCCGCGACACAGTTGCCACCAAGGTCGGTCCACGGCCCCTCGATCTGACCCGACTGATTTCCGCACATCGCCGAATCTGAGATGAACACGACCGATCCCGGACCATCGATCATCACTCCGCCACCGCTCGGCGCGGTATTCCCCGAGACCGTCGCGTGCCTCGCCACGAGGAGCGAGGACACACTTCCTCCGACCGCGATCGCGCCCCCGCCCAGCCCGGATCGACTCACCACGTTCTCGGAGAGAACACATTCATCGGCGACCATGGATCCTTCAAGCAACAACATCCCTGCCCCGAAGTGGGCGGCACGATTGCCCTCGAACTCACAGGATTCCAATTCCAGACTGGACGTCCGATCAGCCATCAGACCGCCGCCGGACACCATCGCTTCATTCTGCATGAAGACACAGTCCCGAAACACGGGCGAGCCGAATCCGACATACACCGCCCCACCAAAGTCCGATCGATTCTCTTCGAATCTGCAGTGCTCGATCGTTGGCGACGCCTCCCACATCAGGATTCCGCCTCCGTACTTCGGCGAACTGGCTGGCTGACCCGGAAGCGATGTCCCGCGCGTACCCGAAGCAATCGTCACGCCTCTCAGCACCGAATCACGCCCCTCCTCGGATGCAAAGGCAACCACCGAGCCAAACAGCCCAGTACCAGAGAGCGTGACGATGCTCGGATCGGAGACACTCCCCTCCAAAACGATGGACTTTCCGCGAAAGTTGATCGCCTCGTTGTAGACCCCGGGCGCGATTCGAATCACATCACCGTCGGTGGCTGCATCGATCGCCGATCTGATTGTGGGGTAGATCTGAGAGGGCACCACTCCAGTATCACCGACCTTGATCGGTGCACCCGAGTCCTCGTAGTACCACTCGTTGATCACCAATGACTCGGCGGCCATGTCGTATTGAACTCGCATCCAACCTTTGATGGAAGGTTGCAGCTCCTCAATCTCGAATGCAACGATGGCGGACGATGGCCGACATCCCTCCGAGCTCCAGTTGCCACCGCATCCAAGATGCGATGTGCTCGAGCATCTCAAGTCAAGATCAGGGTCGGACGCAGGAATACCGGCGTTGACCCAGCCGATGGGGCGACGTTCCATCCTCACCCCGTCGGCGTGAACAACGGCTTCGATTCCCCACTCAAGATGAACGGATTCACCTCCGTACTTGCACGTCCAGCGATGGCTGTCGAAGAAGGTCTCGAACCATGCTTCCAAACAGAACGACACCCCAAGCTGCTGGTCCACAAGGCATGCATTGCCATCTCCCTGGCCATGAAGGATCTCTGCCGAGGACCGATTCATGGAAGCTGCCGCCGCGGAATATGCGGCCAGCCGGACCAGCAGACACCCGGCATGTGATGTGTTCTTCGCCAATTGACTCACTCCGAATTCCCCGGATTTTGATCGATCTTGCGTCCGAACCATGTTGCGTGCATCCAAGCCAAGGCCAAATGCACGAACACGACCGCGTACCTTGGCATGCTGAGATCGAGTTCGCATACGGGAGCCCCGTACTCATTGATGCCGGCACCACGCCTGGACTCGAAATCGCCTTGACGAGATTCAATCCCGGCCGAACGCACCGGTGGACCAGACAGTGCATGCTGGACCCCAAGCAAGGGGGCCCTCAAGAACAATCCTCTCCGTCGTTCCAATCGCCGTCCCTCTCGCCGCCGGATCTTCCGCCGCGGTCCGCCAGGCCTCCTGGACGACCACACACCGCGAGATAGCTCCCATCCTTCACGAACCGAAGAACATTCCGACCCCGATTCACAACTCCGTGCCCCCCTGTTGACCCGTGCCATTCAAGAACCACAGTGGGCGCCATGCCTTCGCCACGCTTCCTCGCGGACTGAAGCCAGCGTGGCATCGTGATCGTGATGGTGCCGACTCGACGGATCTCCGAGGCGTTGCTCCGGCAACCCCCTCGCTTCCTAGGAGCACGGTCCCCACTGCACGAGAAGCAGGCCGAGATCGGCGGCCCCCACGACGCCGTCACCATCCAGGTCGGCGTCGCACTCGACGCAGCGGCCCCAGGCCTCGAGCATCCGTCCGAAGTCGCCGCCTCCGACCTCACCGTCACCGTCGAAGTCGGCCGGACACGGACAGGAGACCGATGACTCGCAGGAATCGGGAATCCCGTTCTCGTTGCAGTCCGTCTCGGTGCCCGACGCGATCTCGATCGCATCCACGATGCCATCCCCGTCGCAATCCGGCGATCGCACGAGCACCACGCGATCGGGCCCGGCATCGACGGAGATGATCGGATCATCCACGCCGCCGTACTCGGACTGGATGCCCGCCCCTGTCTGCACCCGTCCCCAGATCGAGACACTTCCGTCCGCCGATCTCGCGATCGTGCTCGTGTCCCCGGCGTGAATCTCGATCACGGGATTCTCCGGCGTGCCGACACCATCGGGCACGGTGCACTGGCCGTACTGATTGCGTCCCCAGCACCGCACGGTGCCATCCTGCAGCAGCACGACCGAATGATCGAAGCCCGCCGCGACCTTCGCCGCCGGATGATCCGGCGTGCCGAGACCGTCGGGAATGGTGCACTGACCGTACAAATTGAAACCCCAGACCGCGAGCGAACCGTCGGCGAGCACGGCCAGCGTGTGCATGCCACCGGCCGCGGCATCGACGGCAGGATTCTCAGGGGTGCCGACGCCTTCGGGCACCGTGGTCTGTCCGTAGTATCCGTCACCCCAGCTCGCGAGCGAGCCATCCTCGAGCACTGCGACGTTGTGCCAAGGTCCCGCATCAGCGGAGCGCACCCGCTTGCCCGGCTGTCCGACGCCGGGCGGAGTCAGGGCCTGGCCGAACGTGTTCCGCCCCCACCCCTTCAACCTGCCATCCGCGAGCACGGCGATCGTGTGATCGTCTCCGGCGTCGATCGCCGAGACCGGATTGGCCGGATCACCGAGCCACGCAGGGGGCGAGCACTGTCCGTACCAATCCCAGCCCCAGCAGACGATCGAACCGTCGCGGCGGAGCGCCACGAGGTGATCGCCGCCGACCGCCGTCTGCACCACCGGCCGATCCGATTCCGCGAACCCGACCGGTGTCATGCAGCGACCGCCGTTGGTCCGTCCCCAGGCGACAAGCGAGCCGTCGGCGAGCAGCGCCATCGAGTGGTTCGCACCTGCCGCGATGGCGATGGCCGGGTTCGCAAGCGTGCCGACCCCCGGCGGGATGTCACACTCGTTGGCGTAGTTCCGACCCCAGCACGCGATGGTGCCGTCCGCCCGCATGGCGATCGCGTGCTGACTCCCGCAAGCCACCTGCACCACCGGATTCGCGGGGGAGCCGAAGCCGGGAGGCGGGTCGCATTCGCCGAGGTCGTTCGCGCCCCAGCATTCGAGCGTGCCGTCGCCCATGATCGCCACCGTGAACGCCCCTCCGCCCGCGGCACCCACCACCGGATCCGACGGCGTTCCGACGCCGGCAGGCGGATCGATCTCGCCGAAGATGTTCTCGCCGCCCCAGCAGTGGATGGACCCCGTCGCGCCCACCGCGATGAGATGCGCCGCGCCCGCCGCGATCGAGACCACGGGATCGCCGGGCGAACCGACATCCGATGGCACCGAACACGGCTCGTACGAGCCCGGCCATGGAACCTCCAGTGCTCCCCAGCATTCGACGGATCCGTCATCGAGCAACGCGATCGACGCGACGCTGCTCACGGCGATCTGACGCACGTGACCGTCCACGTTGGACGGTGGCGAGATCTGCCCGCGGTTGTCGCTGCCCCACATGATGAGTCGACCATCGTCGAGCACGACGCCCGCGTGACCACCCGACAACGCGAGGTCGGCGATCTCGAGTCCCGTGGTCGCCATCGTCGCGGGGAACTGACGGAGTGTGACGGAGCTCCCCCCCCACAGTGCCAGTGATCCCTCCTCGGTCTGAATCAGCGTGCCATCGGATCCGCCCCGGATGGCGATGATCGCCTCGCCCTCGTCCACGCAGCCTGAGAATCCCGAGAAGCCGAGGATCTCGAGCGTGCCCGTCTGCTGCCCGACCGCAACAGAGGCGGTCACCGCGGGAAGAGCGATCGAGAGGATGACCACTCTCACAGGGGTGATGATCGATCGACGACGCATCTGACGCTCCTTCGGCATCGCAGCCCCGACGGCGATCTCCCACGGATCGCCCGAGGCGCGGACTCCCCCCGATACGAGATCCTGGCGCAGAATCGCGTCGACCAAGGTCAGAAAGCCGTGATTTTCTTGCAGAATCCGCTGCGCGAGCCGTCGCGCCGCGCCCCGACATCGCGGGGCCGGGCTCGCACCGGGGTCAGAAGACGCTGCCGAGCAGGCTCGCGGGCATCACCCGAGCGCCGCGTCGCACGTGTTCCGCAGCAGCATCGCGACCGTCATCGGCCCGACGCCGCCGGGCACCGGGCTGATGTGACCCGCGACGTCCTTCACCTCGTCGAACGCGACGTCGCCGACGGTGATGCGCTTGCCGTCTTCGCCCTTGATGCGGTTGATGCCGACGTCGACGACGACCGCGCCGGGCTTGACCATGTCGCGGGTGATGAGTCCGGGGACGCCCGCGGCGCTGACGAGCACGTCGGCGGTGCGGGTGAGGCTCGCGAGGTCGTCGGTGAACTTGTTGGTCGAGATGACCGTCGCCTCGGCCCGCATGAGCAGGACCGCGATCGGCTTGCCGACGATGTTGCTCGCCCCGACGATCACGCACCGCTTGCCGCGGAGCTCGATGCCGGTCGACTCGATCATCACCAGACTCGCGAGCGCCGTGCACGGCACGAGGCTGCGGCGGCCGTAGACGATGTTGCCGATGTTCGCGGGGTTGACGCCCTCGACGTCCTTGTCGGGGTCGATGAGCGACTGGATCCGCTCCGCCTCGACCCCCGGCGGCAGCGGCAGATGGACCATGACCGCGGCGACGTCGTCGTCCTCGTTCAGAAGCAGCACGCGACCCGCGACGTCCTCGTAGGTCGCGTTCGCGGGCAGGCGGTGGAGGTGGTACTCGATGCCGACCGCGGCGCAGGTCTTCCGCTGGTTGTGGGCGTAGATCTCGGCGCCCTTGTCATCGCCGGCGAGGACCGCGTCGAGCCGGACGGGTCGCTTGCTTTCGGCGACCCGGCGGGCGACCTGGCGGCGGACCGCGTAGCTGAGTTCCTTGCCGTCGATGAGCATGAGGGGATCGGGATTCGTGGTTGGAGAATCGAGATTCGGTGGCGGGACTTCAGGATGGTACGGAGTTGTGGGAACCGTCGCCGGGGTAGGATTCCGTCATGCGCTGGAAGACTGCGATCGTCGTGTTGCTGGGGTGTTCCGCGGTGGCGTTCGGGCAGGAGACGCCCTCCGACCTGCCGCCGATCGCGACCTCGCGATTCGCGGTGCCCGCGTCGAGTTTCCGTGAACTCCGGATGATCGGCGAGCCGGCGCCCGCCCCGGTCGGGGGCGAGACCCTGCACGGCGAGCCGGTCGAGTCGTGGACGCCTGGTCACACCACCCTGCTCCTCTTCTGGTCGCCGTTCGTCGCGGGCTCCGCGGAACACGTCGCGCGGCTTCAGGAGGTGACCGGGCCGATCGAGAACGTCGATGGGATCTCGATCGCACTCGGCCCGAAGGATCGGGTCGAGACGATGCTCGAGACGCTCCCGGGTCGCAACCCGGTGCCGCCGCGGACCGTGGTCGATGCGACTGGAGCCTGGCGAGAGGCCTTCCTCCAGCCCCTCGGACTCACCGAACTGCCCGCGATCGTCGCGATCGACGGCGAGGGGCGGGTCCTCTACCACGGCCCGGTCCGCACCAGCTCGCTGACGCTCGGCACGATCGTCGCCGGCGTGTTCGATCCCGACAAGTATCGAGGGGACGCCCTCGAGTACGGCGCCCGCATGAACGTCCAGCGGATCGTCAACGAGGGACGGTCGCGGGCGAAGCGCGGCGAACTCTCTTGGGATTCGGTGATGGAGGTGATCCGGCAGGCGGTCGAACTCGATCCGCAGAACACGCCGCTCCGTGTGCTGGAGTTCGACGTGCTGCTGGCGGATGCCGATCGCCCGGACGAGGCGTACGAGGTCGGTCGGAAGATCATGGCCGACTTCCCGACCAGCCCGCTGACCCTGAACGATCTCGCGTGGCACATCGTGTCGTTCCCCAACGTCTCGCGCCGCGACCTCGACTTCGCGCTGGAGGCCGGGCGACGCGCGAACGCCGTGCAGGGCTGGTTCGACTCTGGCATGCTCGACACGCTCGCCCGCGTGCACTGGATGCGAGGCGAGACGGACGAGGCGATCCGGCTGCAGACGATCGCGGTCGGCTACTCGCCGGACACCTGGCAGGGTGACGAGACCCGCGAGAACCTCCGCGTCTACACCGACGGCTCCCTCAAGCCCGGCCAGATGCCCCGCCCCTACCGCTCGCCGCGGACGCCCGGCTGAATCCGGCCGACTGCGGCCGCCGCGGCCTCCCGATCCGGGGCCAAGACCCCCCGTTCACGCCCCTGCGTTCCGCCCCCGATCGGCGATCGGGGGAGATACCCTGCCCGCTTCGTGCTTCGACGAATCCACGCCCTCCGCCCTCCTCGGGAGCCAGCCATGATCCGCACCCCGCAGAACCTCGTCCGTCTCGCCGCCACCACGCTCCTGCTCGGCAGCGCGTCGCTGGCGAACGCCCAGCACGGTCCGGCGACGACCGGCAAGGAGACCGAGGACACCCCGAAGAAGGTGCACGTCATCCCGGCGACCCCGTTGGTCCCCGCGGCCGCCGCCCCCGCGCAGCAGGAGGCCGAACCCGCGAAGGAGTCGAAGATGCTGCGAATCGGCGACGCCGCGCCGAAGCCCGCCCTCGCCGAGATCCTCAAGGGCAACACCGACTTCGTCGCGTTCCCCGAGGACAAGGTGACCGTCATGGAGTTCTGGGCCACCTGGTGCGGGCCGTGCAAGGCGGGGATGCCGCACCTCAGCGAGGTGCAGAAGGAGTACGCGGACAAGGGCGTCACGATCATCGGTGTGAGCCGTGAAGAGCCGAAGGTCGTCAAGGACTTCCTCGCCAAGCCCGAGTGGGACGAGAAGACCGGCTACACGATCGCCCTCGACGAGGACTCGAAGACCAACGAGTCGTACATGAAGGCCGCGAAGCAGGACGGCATCCCGTGCGCGTTCATCGTCGATCAGAAGGGCCGCGTCGCGTGGATCGGCCACCCGATGACGATGGACGAGCCGCTCAAGCAGATCGTCGCCGGCGAATGGGACATCGAGAAGGCTCGCGTCGATTTCGAGAACCGCGAGAAGGTCGAACAGATCCAGATGGCGGTCCCCCGGGCGATGTTCCAGGCGTCGCGAAGCGGCGACTACGGCGAAGCGCTCGCGGTCATCGAGAAGGCGATCGAGGAGATGCCCGAGGATCAGAACCTTCGCATGATGAAGTTCGAGGCCCTCGCCGCGACCGGCGACGGTGGCGCATACGACATCGCCTGGGACATCCTCAAGGCCAACCGCGACAACGCGATGATGATGAACGACATCGCGTGGTTCGTCCTCGACGACGCCAGCGTCAAGAACCGCGACCTCCAGTTCGCCATGGCCGCCGCGAAAGCCGCCAACGACGCCTCCGGCGGCAACGACCCCGCGATCCTCGACACCCTCGCCCGGGCGTACTTCGAGAAGG
>CAYZSH010000015.1:23260-26760 GCA_964481025.1 uncultured Isosphaeraceae bacterium | reverse complement strand
CTCGACGAGACGGTCTGGGTCGAGCCGGCGCTGCCGCCGCTCTCGACCAACAACGCCTCGAACCGCGTGAACACGCAGGTCGATCAGGTGCGCGAGTCACCCTACGGTCTCGACGGCACCGGCGTCACCGTGATGGTCTACGACGGCGGTTACGCCGATGCGTCGCACCCCGACTTCGGCGGTCGCCTCACGGTGCGTGACTCGAGCGGCCAGTCCACGCACGGCACGCACGTCTGCGGCACGGTCGGTGGCGACGGCACCAACTCGGGCGGTCAGCACGAGGGCATGGCTCCGGGCGTCATCATCGAGAGTTACGGATTCGAGCAGGAGGGCGGCCTTTCCGAGGGCTTCCTCTACACCGATCCCGGCGACATCGAGCAGGACTACTCGGACGCGATCAACAACTGGGGCGCGGTCGTCGCGAACAACTCGATCGGAACCAACACCGCGCCGAACGGATTCCCCTGCGAGTGGACCGGCGACTACGGCGTGACCAGCGGCGTCATCGACTCGGTGGTCCGCGGCGCCCTCGGCGGCGACATCCGCATCTGCTGGGCGAACGGCAACGAGCGCCAGACCACCCGCTGCGGCGACCAGTACAACACGACGGCGCCGCCGGCGTGTGCGAAGAACCACATCACGGTCGGGGCGACGAACTCCAACGACGACTCGATCACGTCGTTCACGAGCTGGGGTCCGGCCGATGACGGACGCATCAAGCCCGACATCTCGGCCCCCGGCTGCCAGAGCAACGACGACAACGGCGTCACCAGCACGTTCCCGGGTGGTGGCTACGGCACCTACTGCGGCACGTCCATGGCGACGCCGACCGTCACCGGCATCTCGGCGCTGATCATTCAGGACTGGCGCCAGCAGTATCCCGACGAGGCCGATCTCTCGAACGCGGCGCTCAAGGCGCTCCTCGCGAACTCGGGTGACGACCTCGGCAATCCCGGCCCCGACTGCCAGTACGGCTTCGGCACCGTGCGGACGAAGCAGGCGATCGACTCGCTCCGTGCGGGTGGCGTCCTGCAGTCCGAGGTCGGCGACGGCGGCACCGGCGAGCACCTCGTCATCGTGCAGCCGGGTGACGATCTTCTCCGCATCACGCTGGCGTGGGACGACGAGCCCGCGTCGCCGCTGCCGGTCTTCGCGCTGGTCAACGACCTCGATCTCGTGGTGACCGACCCGGCCGGCAACCGCGTCTTCCCCTGGACGATCGACCCGGCGAACCCGAGTGCGCCCGCCACCCGGAGCGGCGAGGATCGCATCAACAACATGGAGCAGGTCTCGGTCGAGAGCCCGATGCCCGGCGCCTGGCGGGTGCAGATCGTCGGCCACTCGGTGCCGGTCGGTCCGCAGGAGTACGCCCTCGTGGCGAGTCCGAACCCGATCGCGTGCAGCTCGACCGGCATCGCCGGGTTCGGTGGCGCGGCGTTCCAGCCGGGCTCGACGGTCGCCATCACGGTCGTCGACTGCGATCTCAACACCGATGACACCATCACCGACAGCGTGACGGTGCACGTCAGCAGCGACAGCAACCCCGGCGGTTTCGACATCACGCTGCTCGAAGAGGATCCCGCGGCCTCGACCTTCTCGGGTTCGGTGCAGCTCGTGTCCTCGGGCAGTGGCGGACTCCTCGCCGTCGACGGCGACGAGATCACGCTCGAGTATCTCGACGAGATGGATGCGTCCGGCGGAACCAACATCCTCGTGACCGACACCGCGCGGGTGGACGGATCGATCAACGCTCCGACTTCAGTGGCGGCGGTCGACTTCGGTCCCGACTCGGCGACGGTCCAGATCGTCACCGACGAGCCGGTCCGCGTGACCCTGTACTACGGTCTGTCCTGCGACAACCTCTCGCAATCGGTGTCGCGAACGTCGTTCGGCACCGATCAGACCGTCACGATCAGCGGTCTCGAGGACACGTTCACCTACTTCTTCCGGCTCGAACTCACCGACCAGGCGGGCAACACCTCGACCTACGGCAACGGCGTCGACTGCTTCGAGTTCACGGTGCCCGACGCGCTCGACTTCTACGCCGAGCAGTTCGGGTCCTTCGACCTCGAGAACACGCGGATCACGTTCTTCCCGATCTCAGGGGCCGACCGCTACGCCCCGTGCGCCGAGCCGATCTCCTCGCTGCCGTTCTCGTCGGCCGGTTCGACGGCGCCCCTGAGCGACGATTCGTCCCACACCGTGTCGCTTCCGTTCACGTTCGACTTCTACGACGGGTCGTTCTCGACCGCCCACATCGGCAGCAACGGATACGTGACCTTCGAGGGCCCGGACACCGGCTATTCCGAGAGTTGGGGCGCGCACTTCGATCAGCACCGCATCTCGGGTCTGTTCGACGACCTCAATCCGTCGGCCGGCGGCACGGTCACCTACGGTCAGCAGGGTGATGCCTTCGTCGTGACCTGGAACGGCGTCGCCGAGTACGGCACGAGCAACTCCAACACCTTCCAGATCGCGTGGCGGGAGAACGGCGAGATCGTCATGGCCTGGCTCGGAATCGACGTCGGCGATGCGATCGTCGGTCTGTCGCCGGGCGGTGGCGTGGCGTCGAACTTCGTGCCGAACGACCTCTCAAGCGGCGCCGGCGGCTGCGTGCCGCGTCCGCCGTCGGTGTTCGACATCAACGTCGCGACCTCGCCGGGAACCGGCGTGGACATCACCCTGCTCGGCAACGACGACGGTGATCCGCTGCCGATGGTGTACGTGATCGACACCCTGCCGCTCTTCACGCTGCGGGATCTCTCGACCGGACTCGCGATCACGAGCGTGCCGCACGTGATCGCCGCGACCGACGGTCCGCATCTCCGATACGAGCCGGCCGGTGCCTGGGAAGGCGTCGCGAGCTTCGTCTACCACGCCGACGACGGCGGCACGCCGCCCGAGGGTGGTCCGTCCGAGGACGCGACGGTGACGATCTCGGTCGCGAGCGGCCCGCAGGTCGTCGCGAGCTGGAACATGGACACCAACCCCGGGTGGTCGCTCGAGGGCGGCTGGGCGTACGGCTCGCCGACCGGTGGCAGCGGTGATCCCAATGGTGGTTTCAGCGGCGCGAACGTGATCGGGTACGTCATCGACGGCGACTATCCGAACAACATGCCCGAGACCCACGCGACGACGCCCTCGGTGGACTGCTCGCTGTCGAGCGGCACCATCCTGCGGTTCAAGCGGTGGCTCGGTGTCGAGAGCGCGACCTACGACCATGCGTACGTCCGGGTGTCCGGCGATGGTGGGTCGTCCTGGACCACCATCTGGTCCCACACCGGCAGTTCCTTCGAGGAGACCAGCTGGAGTGCGCACGAGTTCGACATCTCGGCGATCGCGGACGGACAGTCCGATGTGCGCGTCCGCTTCACCATGGGCGCCACCGATGGATCGGTGACCTACTGCGGATGGAACCTCGACGAGGTCGAGGTGATCGGCGTCATCCCGAACAATGGCGTCGAGGGTGATCTCAACGGCGACGGCATCGTGAACGGTGC
>CAYZSH010000015.1:0-23160 GCA_964481025.1 uncultured Isosphaeraceae bacterium | reverse complement strand
CCGACGGGTTCATGCACCTTCCCGGCGGGTACCTCCAGACCACCAATGGCGTGCTCTCGCTGGAGATAGCCGGATCGAACCCGATCGTCGACCACGATCTCGTCGTGATCGAGGGCGCGGCGACGCTTGACGGCGTGCTCGATCTCGTCATGCCCGATGCCCGTCGTCTGCCTTCGGGACTGGCGGTCGTGCTCGTCGCGGATGAGATCGTCGGTGACTTCGCCCAGGTCGTCTCGACGAGCGGACGTGCCGATCTCACGGTCTGCACCACCACGCATGCGATCGTCGTCCGATTCGGCGAGGGACCCGTCGCGACCGCGATCGGCGAGTCGGCCCTGCCCGCCGAGGTGCTCGGTCTCCTCGATGCGATCGGCACCGACGACCCGGCCTGGGATCTCGACGGTGACGGCGTCGTCGGCGAGTCGGATCTCGGCATCCTGCTGCGGTCCGGCATCGACTGTCGCTGAGTTTCGAGCGGCCTTCGGGACCTCTCGCCGCTCACCATCCGAATCCTGACCCACCGCGGAGCCCGTTCGGGCTCCGCGGTGTCGTTGACGGCGCTGTCGTTCGGAAAATACGCCCGGATACGGGCGTCTCCCCATGCCGGCCGACCTTCCGGTCGTGGATGCTCATCGATCTTCGACGGGGAGGAACGACGACGTCGGGGGCTCGTCAGCTCGGGGCGGAGGGGCGCCTGGCGCAGGAGGTCAGTCATGAAGAACCACGCACGATGCATCGGCATCGGGGTCCGGGTCGGGGCCCTCGTCGCGGCGATCGTCGGATCGGCCGCCGCTCAGGAGCGTTCCCCGTCCCTGCAGCAGGATCAGGTGAAGAGCTCGGCAGTACGACTGCATCCGAACGTCGATCCGGGGGACCGTCCGTGGGTTCTCGACGACGGGTCGATCGAGTGGCGGGGGCGTCGTTTCGATTCCTTCGCCGCGTACTTCGCGGCCCGCGATCCGGGCGACTTCCGTTGCGGCGCACTTCCCGGGGATCCGGCGGAACTTCCTGCCGGCGGCGTCGCCGGGGCGGGGTTCCCGTCGGACTGCGATGCCTCGGGGACCGACCCGACGATCGAGTACGACCCCGACGGCACGACGTACTGCATCCGGGTGGTCTTCCACGTGCTTCGGAATGATGCCGGCACGGTCGGCGACGTTTCCAACGACGATCTGTGGCGGCAGATCAACATTCTCAACGAGGACTTCAATGCGACCCCGTTCTCCAACGGCGACGACGGCACGTTCACGAACGTCCGGTTCTCGCTGGCGGCCGTCTACCGCTACAACGACTCCGACGGCCTCAACGACGTCGGCGACTATTGGACGGGCCGGGCGATCGATCCCCATCGGTATCTGAACATCTACACCAACTCCGCCAGCGGCTACCTCGGATACGCGAACATCCCGCAGTCGCCGTCGCTCGGGGCGGTCGGCTCGGTGTCGGATCGCGTGGTGCTCAACTGGGAACACGTCGGCACCGGTGCCTTCCCGTACGACCTCGGTCGAACCGGAACCCACGAGGTCGGTCACTATCTCGGTCTGCTCCACACCTTCCAGGACGGCTGCGACGATGCAGGGTGTCTGGTCTCGGGCGATCTCATCTGCGACACGCCGTCCGAAGCATCCGCTCACTACGGTTGCACGCAGACCGAGACCTGCGGGACCCTCGACCCCATCCACAACTACATGAACTACACCGACGACTTCTGCATGGAGGAGTTCTCTCCCCAGCAGGCGCGGCGGTCCCGCTGCACGATTCAGCACTGGCGGCCGCTGCTGGCGAGTTCGGACGCCTGCGATCCCATCTGCGGCGAGTTCGCCGCGGGTTCGCCCTTCGAAGCGAACGGAACGCCGTCCTGCGCCGACGCCGAGTGCTGCGTGGCGGTGTGCGAAGAGGATCCGTACTGTTGCGCCGTGAACTGGGATGCCCTCTGCGCCGGGTCGGCCTTCACGGTCTGCGGACAGTGCGGTGACGCGGATGCGGGTTCCGCATTCGTTCCCAACGGATCGCCGGGCTGCACGGACGCCGACTGCTGCGAAGCGGTCTGCGTCGTCGACTCCTATTGCTGTCTGTCCTCGTGGGACTCGATCTGCGTCGGCGAGGCGCTGGAGATCTGCGCCGGTTGCGGCGATCCCGAGTCGGGATCACCGTGGGAGTCGAACGGGAGCACCGGATGCGCCGATGCGGAGTGCTGCGCGCTGGTCTGCGCGATCGATCCGTATTGCTGCGAGACGACCTGGGATGCGATCTGCGCCGAGGAGGCGACCGTCGAGTGTGCCGGCTGCGGAACCACCGAAGCCGGTTCCTGCTTCGTCGCGCATGTGTCGGGTGCGACCGGGTGCGACGACTCGGACTGCTGTGCCGCGGTCTGCAGCGTCGACCCCTACTGCTGCGAGAACACCTGGGACGGCATCTGTGCCGGCGAGGCAGTGAACGCCTGCCCCGGCTGGTGCGAGGGTGACTTCGACTTCGACGGCGACGTGGATGGTGCGGATCTGGGCCTGATGGCCGCGGTCTGGGGCACGAGCGCCGCTCTCGCGGATCTCAACGACGATGGACTGGTGGACGGGGCCGACTTCGGCCTGTTCCTCGGTGGCTGGGGATCCTGCGACTATTGATCGACGGCTCCGGTTTCCTGCATCCAGATCGCCGCGGTCGGCCCTTCCGGGTCGACCGCGGCGTCGTCATTCCTTCGGTCGATTTTGCTGGGATCCGCCCATGGGGTCCGTTATTCTGACGGTGAGTTTCCACTGTTGCGTCCCTCACCGGAATCAGACATGACCAGCCTCCGAGCCCTCGCGGGCATCGCCGTGGCGACGCTTGCCTTCACGACCGTCGCCTCCGCCCAGTCACCCGAACGTCCGTGGCAGCACGACGACGGCACCATCGAGTTCAAGGGTCGCACCTTCCGGAGCTGGCCAGAGTTCCATCGCTCCGATCTCTTCGATCTCAACGACAAGTGCGGCACGGCCGATCCGTCGGTCGACGGCGACGGCGGTCAGATCGGCGGGGCCCGGTTCGCACCGAGCGACTGCTCGTACACCTCGACCACGATCAGCCCCGAGTACGACCCCGAGGTCGCGATCTACCGCATCCCCTGCGTGGTGCACGTCATCACCAACTCGACCGGTTCGCAGGGCAACCTCACCGACGCGCAGGTCGAGAGCGGCATCCGCATCCTCAACGAGGACATGAACGCGCTCATCGGCACCCCGGGTCAGAACGGCACCGAGGCCCGCATCGAGTTCTACCTCGCGACCGAGGATCCTGCGGGCAACCCGACCAACGGCATCACCCGATCGGCGAACACCACCTGGTTCAACGACGGCGGCTCGTACTGGAACAGTCTCGCGTGGGATCCGAACCGCTACTGCAACATCTATACGAACACCGCGAGCGGCGCCCTCGGCTACGTCTCGGGCTTCCCGAGCGAGGCGGGTCATGCGGGCTCGATCGGTGACCGCGTGGTCATCCTCTGGTCGACCTACGGCGAGAACGGTTCGTACGGGCCGCCGTACGACATGGGCCGCACGCTCACCCACGAGATCGGCCACTATCTCGGCCTCTTCCACACGTTCCAGGGCGGCTGCGGATCCGCGGCGTGCTACACGAGCGGCGACCTCATCTGCGACACCAACGCCGAGAGCGGTCCGAACTTCTCGTGTGCGGGCTCGCCGCCGAGCAGCTGCGGTTCGGTAGATCCCATCGACAACTACATGGACTACTCCGACGACCTCTGCATGGAGAAGTTCACCGCCGAGCAGGTCAACCGCATGCGGTGCTCGCTCATCAACTGGCGGCCGCTGCTGTATTCGTCCGGCCCGGGATGTTCGTCGGGATGCCTCGGCGACGTGAACAATGACGATCAGGTCGACAGCGCCGACATCGGTCTTCTGATCGGTGCCTGGGGTGTGTGCAGCGACGATCCCAAGCAGCCGTGCTGCGCCGATCTCAACACCGACGGTCAGGTGGACAGTGCGGACATCGGTCTCCTGATCGGTGCCTGGGGCGCCTGCCCGGTCGATCCGTGTGCCGAGGTCAGCTGCGACGACGGCGATCCGTGCACGATCGACACCTGCGTGGACGGCAAGTGCTTCCACGAGGAGATTCCGGGTTGCGGTCAGGGTCCGTGCGGTGATCCCGCCGCGGGGTCGTGCTTCGCGAACAACGGGACGCCGGGCTGCAGCGATCAGGCGTGCTGCGAGCTCATCTGCGGCGCCGATCCGTACTGCTGCGAGACCGCCTGGGACACCATCTGCGCGAACGCGGCCAACTCCGACTGCGCCGGCGGTGGTGGCGGCGGCGATGACTGCTGCATCGCCAACGGCTCGCCCGGTTGCAGTGACGCGACCTGTCAGGACGCGGTCTGTGCGGTCGACTCGTACTGCTGCAGCACCAACTGGGACAGCATCTGTGCGGATCAGGCGGCGCAGTACTGCCCGGAGCTCTGCCCCTGAAGGAGTCGCTCTGGTCCTCCAGCCAAACCGACTGAATCCGCCGCCACCTCCAGATCGGGGGTGGCGGCGGTCGTAGGGGATTGGAGATCGGGATGCCAGGTGCCCGATAACGAGAGGACCGTCGCCGATCTCCGCTCGTTCTTTCCAGTCTTGGCCGGAAGAGGGCTGGATTCGGAATCCACAGGTCGTCACACTCGTCGATTCAGGGTCGGTTTCGTGGGGAGCCGCTTCCATGTTCAGATCCGGCATCCAGTGTCTGGCGCTTGCGACGCTGCTTCTCAGCGGCGTCGGTGTCGTGCATGGCGACGGTGATCGCCGACCGGACGACGGCCGACCCTGGGAACGCGCCGACGGTGTCGTCGAGTTCGGTGCCCGCCGGTTCTCCGGGTGGCCGGAGTACCGGGCGTGGCGGCGGGGCACCGATCCGACCTTCGATCATCGATGCGCGACGACGCGCTCGGAGTCGGGTCCGCCGGCGTCCATCACCCCCGGTGACTGCGATCTGGATACCAACGTCCCGGATTCGGTGTACGAGCCCAGCACGGGAACGGTCGTCATTCCGGTCGTGGTGCACGTCATCACCAACTCGTCCGGACAACTCGGTCAGGTCTCTGATGAACGCATCGCCTCGCAGATCCAGGTGCTCAACGAGGCGTTCGCCGGATTCGGCGGGGGCATCTCGACCGGCATCCAGTTCGCGCTCGCGCGTCGGACGATCGACGACCTGCCGACCACCGGCGTCACCCGGCACGCGAACGACGACTGGTACAACGATCGAGGCGAGTACTGGAATCAGATCGCGTGGGATCCGACCCGGTACCTCAACGTCTACACCAACACCGCGGGCGGCGCGTTCGGCTACGTGCAGGCGTTTCCTGCGACCGGACAGGCGGGCACCGCGGTCGATCGCGTGGTCGTCGACTGGCGGGTCTTCGGACGCAACGGACCGTACGGTCCGCCCTACGACGTCGGTCATGTGATGGTCCACGAGGTCGGGCACTACCTCGGGCTGTATCACACGTTCCAGGGCGGTTGCGGAGGAACCGACTGTGCCATCAGCGGCGATCTCATCTGCGACACGCCGCCGCAGGCGCTTCCGACCTCGGAGTGTTCCGATGCCAACGGATGCGGCGGCGAGGCGCCGGTCGACAACTTCATGAACTACTCGTGGGAGGCGTGCATGGTCCGCTTCACGCCGGAGCAGGTGCTGCGAATGCGCTGCACGCTGATGAACTGGCGTGCGGATCTCGCGCTCGCCCTGGAGGGCGAGTGCGAATCGACCTGTCCGGGCGACTTCAATCGCGATGGCAAGGTGTCGGGACAGGATCTCGGGATCCTGTTCGAGAAGTGGGGCGAATCAGGCGATCTGTACTCGTGCGCGGACCTCGACCTCGACGGCGTGGTGTCGGGTCCGGACTTCGGCCTCTTCATGGTGGGGTGGGGACCGTGCCCGCCGGACGCCTGCGCCGACGTCGCGTGCGACGACGGGAACGACTGCACCGTCGACTACTGCATCGAGGGTGAGTGTCGTCACGTGCAGCGGGCCGCCTGCGGCGGCGCGTGCGGGATGCCGACGGCAGGATCCTGTTACGAGGCCAACGGCACGCCCGGCTGCTCGGAAGCGGACTGCTGCGAGTCGATCTGCGAGATCGATCCGTACTGCTGCATCGTCCAATGGGACGCCCCCTGCCGCGGCAAGGCCCTGAGCGGGGACTACCCGGCGTGTGACGGACCGTGAATCCAAGGCGCGGTTCCCGTACGATCGCGGCATGAGCGACGATTCCTCCAGCAACCCGACCGTCCCGTCTCCCCCCGAGTTCGCTCGTCCGGAGCATCCCGGCGATCTGACGCCGTACCTGCGGCATCTGCTCGCCGGTGGCACGCTGCCCGAGGCGCAGGCCCGCGCTGCGTTCGAGGCGATCATGACCGGCACCGCGCACCACGCGGAGATGGGCGCGTTCCTCGCCCTGCTGGCGACCCGGATTCCGACCGTCGATGAACTGGTCGGCGCCGCGAGCGTCATGCGCGAGAAGGTCGATCGACTGGAGACGGGCATCGCGGCGGCGGAGCTGCTCGACACCGCGGGAACCGGCGGTGCCCCGAAGGTCTTCAACGTCTCGACCGCGGCGGCGATCGTGGCCGCCGCAGCCGGCGTCAAGGTCGCCAAGCACGGCAACCGATCACGCACCGGTCGAGGGTCCGCGGAGGTGCTCGCCGCGCTCGGGGTGGACGTCGATGCCGGCCGAGACGTGCAGTTGCGGTGCCTCGCCGAGACCGGCGTCGCGTTCTGCTTCGCGATCCATCACCATCCCGCGGCGAAGCATGCGATGCCGGTGCGCAAGGCGCTCGGCTTCCCGACCATCTTCAATCTGCTCGGACCCCTCACGAACCCCGCCGGCGCCGGTCGGCAGATCATGGGCGTCTACGCGGACCACTTCGTGCGTCCGATCGCGGACACGCACGCCCGGCTCGGAGCGGTCCGGGCCCTCGTCTTCCACTCGCGCGACGGCCTCGACGAGTTCTCGATCGGGGCTCCGACGCATGTCGCCGACGTTCGCAACGGCACCGTCGAGGAGTACGAGGTCGATCCCGCCGCACTCGGTCTGCGTCATGCGACGATCGAGGAACTGCAGGTTCGGGATCTCGAGCACGCCGCCGCGCTCGTCCGAGACATCCTCGCGGGCACCGAGCAGGGCCCGGCGCGGGACATCACGCTGCTCAACGCCGCGGCGGCCCTGGTCGCGGCCGGTCGGGTCGAGTCGTTCGAGTCGGGCGTCGGACTCGCGGCCCAGACCATCGATGCCGGTGCGGCCAACGCGACGCTCGGTCGGCTTGTCGAGGCGTCGGCCCGAATCGGCTGATCCACGACGAGCGTCGTCTCGCCCGAAATTCCGCATGCCCTCGACGATCGACGCGAATCGTCGGTCATCATGATCGCCACGTCTTCGCGACTCGGGGGATGACCGTCGGGGCCGATCGGTCGGATTCGAGGGCTGGTGGTCGGGCTGGAGATTCAGGAGTGTTCATCGCGGACTCCGGGTGCGCCGTGGCGGCCGGCCGGTGGTCGGCTCGGAACGACGGTCGGCGGGGCCGCGCTGGTGGCGGGCTGGGTGGCGTCGGAGTCCGCTGTCTCCCGGTTCGTGAGCGCCGGCGACGACGGCGTCACCAGGGCGGCCATCGCCGTCGCGATGCTGCTGGCGGTGGCGACGCTCGGGTCGATGGCGCTGCTGATCGGTCGATGGCGGCATCGTGCGTCCGAGGCGGTGCGGCTCGCACTGGTCGCAGTGTCGGTCGCGGCGGTCGTGGCGGCCCGTTCGTGGACGCATGAGATCGCGGTGGAGCGTGGCTTTCCCGCTGCCGGCGGGGTCGATCCGATCGTCCGCGTCGGCGGCATCGTGGTCGAGCCACTCGTGCCCGCGGAGTCTTCGAGTCGGCTCGACATGGATCCGCTCGAACGGCCCGACGAGCGGGCGCGGTGGCGTACGACGATCCACGTCGAGCATGCCACGCATCCATCGCTCGAAGGCCGACGTCTGACGCTCGGGGTCGATGTCGAGGATGCGCGGATCGCCCCGGGCGTGTCGTTGACGGTCGTCGGACGGCTCGCGGTGGTTCCCCCGCCGACGAATCCCGGTGAGCAGGATCGTCGCCGCGGACGCCGCGATCGGGTGCCGGCGATGCTGATCGTGCCGTCGGGCGGCCTCTTCACCGATGCGTCGCCGACGTCGAATCCGGGTTGGTGGTCGTGGTGGTTCGGACTTCGGAGCGCCTGGTGGCAGGCGGTTCGCACGATCGACGACGCGGTGTCCACGGTCGGACCAACGACATCCGGACTGGTGGATGCCGTGCTGACTGGTGACCGGCACCGACTCGTCGATCGGTTGCGCCGCGACGCCGAAGACGCGGGCGTCGCGCCGATGCTGGCGATCAGTGGCTGGCATCTCGCGATCATCGGCGGATTCGGATCGATGCTGATCGGCCGGCATCGGCCGCTTGGACGATGGATCGCGTTCGCGGGCGTGATCGCATTCGCGATGGTCGTCGTTCCTGGCGCGGGAGTGCGTCGCGCGGCGATGATGGTCGTGATCGGTGGCGCGGCGCTGGCGCTCGGTCGTCGCGCTCGCGGTCTTCCGATCGTGCTGCTCGCCGGCGCGGCGCTGGTCTGGGCGGACCCGGACATCGTCGAATCGGCGGGGTTCCGACTCAGCATCGTCGCGACGATCGCGCTCGTGGCAGGAGCAGGGCCGGCTCGACGTCGGTGGTTCAGCGCCGCTGATCGAGTGGGGCGACGCCGCTGGTCCATGGTCCGTGATCGACTGGCGATCGTGGCGGTCGCCTCGATCGTTGCGTGGACATCGACGGCCCCGATCGTGGTGGCGACGTTCGGAAGAGTGTCCCTGGTCGGGATTCCCGCGGCGATCCTGATCGCGCCGCTGTTCGGCGCCTTCGTGGTCGCGGCGACGATCGCTTCAGGATGCACGCTCGTCACCGGTGCGGCGCCGCCGGTGCTGGTCGACGTCGTGGCGTGCCTGGCGACCGCATTCACGACGATCGTCGGAGGCATCGCCGACATCGCACCGATCTGGCGGGGCGGTTGGCCGATCGGTGCGGCGTCGTGGAGCGTCGTTCCCTCGGTCGCGCTCGCGATGGCGCCGGCGATCGAGGTCGCGCCGATTCGTCGCGGCATCGCGGCGTCGGCCGTCATCGTGACGCTCGTGGCGGTGACGATTCCTCCGGCGGGCGATGACGTTCTCGATCGCGATCGGATGCGCATCGATGCGATCGCGGTCGGCGACGGCACCGCGATGCTCGTGCGAGGCGGCGGCGCGGCGGTGCTGCAGGACGCCGGATCAAGTTCGGTCGACGACTGCGGACGCCGCATCATCGGGCCGACGCTCCGGGCCCTCGGCGTTCGTCGTCTCGACGCGATCGTCGTGACCCATGCGAACGCGGACCACTTCAACGCGGTTCTGGACGTGGTGCGGGGCGTGCAGGTGGAGCGCATCGTGGTCTCGCCGCATCTTCTCGCGCGGACGCGATCGACCCGGCCATCGCTGCTCTCGACGTGGCTCGACGAGGTTCACGAGTCGGGCGTGGCGGTGATCGAGACCCAACGAGGCGCGGTTCTGCGGCTCGGCGATCTGGTCTGGACGGTGATTCATCCGGCTGCAGACGATGGGTGTCGAACCGTCAACGACGAGTCGATCGTGTCATCGGTGCGGCTCGACGGCGATCCGGCGCCGCGGCTGCTGCTCTGCGGTGACGTGCAGGACGAAGCGATCGCCCGCGTGCTGTCCCGCGAGCCGGGTCTCTCGGCGACGGTCATGGAACTGCCGCATCACGGAAGCTGGCGACCGATCGCGGCGACGCTTCTGACTCGGGTCGATCCCGCGGCGGTCGTGCAGTCCACCGGTCCGGACCGGTGGCGTCTGGATCGCTGGAAGGTCGCGTGCGGCGGTCGATGGCGAGGCGTCACGTGTCGCGACGGGCTCGTCTCGTTCGAGATCAACGGGCGCGGCGAGGTCCATCCGGGTTCTGGTCGGTGGATCGGGACGAGTCGCGGTCGGAGCGTCGAGGCTTCAGAAGAAGCGCAGACCCGCCTCGTGCCCGCCGGTCGAGGTGCGACCATCGGAACGCGACCAGACGACCATGACCGAACGGTCGAGACGCCGACCCTCGGGGAGGATGGAGACCAGCACGCCGGTCATGCCTTCGAGCAACGGCGTGCTCGAGGCGATCCGCATGCCGGTCTCGCTCAGGTCGAGCGAGCGATATCGGACGGCCTGACCGGGCTGGAAGTGCCAGGTCACGACGACCTCGGTGTCCACGGACGTCCGGTCGGCATCCCGACGGTCGGTGGACATGGTCTCGTTCTTCCCCATCGTCGAATCGTTCAGCATGGCCCGGTGACATCGACCGCTCGCTCTCGGGGATTTCGTCGGGTTGTCGAGAACAGTCCGGGGGCGGGGGAGTTGTGCAGGGGAGGAGGACTGGGAAACGAGTCTCCTTCCGGCGACCCGCGGTTCGAGCCGGGTCGGATTCCGCCGGCTGACCGGCAGGATCCGCGCCGATCACCGGAGCCGGACCGCCTCTGGAGCCGATGACGAGGAAGATCCATGGCTGAATCCTCCGACAAGTCCTCCTCGACGAACGCCGCGACCAGGTCCGGGCAGAGCCTGGTCGAGGACGTTCTTCGCGAGGCTCAGGCCTTGCTCGACGAGGCGGCGTCCGACGACTCCGGTTCGGCGCGGCCGGACTTGGGGGACCCGGATCCGGAGCCGTCGGGCGACGCGCTCGATCTCCAAGCCCTCGTCGATCGGGTGGACGGTCTCCTCGGAGATCTCGGCCATCTCGCAGACGAGGTCGAGGCGGCGGAGAAATCACCGAGCCCGGGCCTGGACCTGACCCTGGTCCTGCCCCCGAAATCGCCCGCACCCGAGCACGTCGTTCCGGATCTGGGCTCGGCGGGTCCGCAGGTGGACCTCTTCGCGGCCCCGACGACCGAGACGCCCGCGGCGTCCGAGGCGACGGCGACGTCTCCGACCGAGGTCGTGCTGGAGACCGAGTCGGTCTCGTCGGCGTCGACCGACGAGTCCGGGTCGTCGGGCATTCTGGACGATCTCTCCGCGGCCCTGGCTGCGGAATTCGACCAGCCGGCGCTGGTTCCGGCGGTCACGGAGGCGAGCACGCCGGTCACGGCCCCGTCGGATCCGACCGTTTCATCAGGGTCATCGACCACGTCCGGCGGAGGTTTCGCCGCGAGCCCGATCAGCGCCACCGAGGTCGCGCTCATGGCGGCCATGACCGAGGAGTTCGGCGTCACGCCCACCGAACTTCCGCCCGTCGAGGACGAGGGAGATCCCTTCGCGTCCCGACCGGAGTCGTCGAGCGAGCCGAGCGATGCGGCCAAGCGGCTGGAGGCGTTGCTGGCGCAGCGTCTCGCCGAGGAGTACGACCTCGTCGAGTCGGCGTCCACGCGGTCGCCGAACGTCGTCGAGTCGGCGTCGCCGAACGACGCGATGCCGGCGCCGACGTCGATGCCCGAGGTCGTCGAGTCCACCGCCGATGCGACCGAGCTCGTGCAGTCCGACATCGATGCGGTGGCGCGGGCCGAGATGGAGGCTCTCGAGGCGCTCGGCAGCGAGCTCGACACGTCCGTCGACGCATCGCCGAACGAGGCCGTCGCCGAGGTCGAGGCGGCACTGGCGGCGCCGGTCGCGAGCGCACCCGAACCGAACGCGGAGGTCGCCGAGCCGGTGCCGACCGCATCACGCGAGACGCCGGTCGAGGAGCGTGCCGTCGAACCCGACGAGCACACGGCCGACTCGGACACGAGTGTCGAGGACGAGCGGGTCGAGTCGGCGCCTTCCGAACCGACGCCGATCTCCGAGGACAGCGACGCGGCGACGCCGCGACCGAAGCCGGTGCGCACGGGCCCGTCCGCGCTGGTCAGGATCGGGGCGCTGCCGTTTCAACTGCTTCCCGCCAGGCTCCACCGTCACGTGACACCGGTCGCGATCTCGCTCGCGGCCTGGGTGCCGTTGGCCTGGGGTTTCGCGATCCTCGCGCCGAAGCCGGCACCGCCGACCATCGACGCCCTTCCCGCCGGCATTCACGAGTCGAGCGAAGCCGCGCACTCGACCGCACACCCGCGCGACGAGGCGTCGGGCGTGGCCGTTCCCGCGGCCGACCACGAGATCCACGAACCGGTGCAGACGCCGGACCACGACCCGGGCCACGCGACGACGCAGGATTCGCCGACTTCGGCACACGCCACCTCGCCGGCGGCCGAGCATCACGAGACGTCGCATGGCGGTCATCACTGACGTTCGATCGACAGTCGGCTCACCGCCGAGTCAGGGCCGGGGTAGTTTCTTCGAGAAGTCGCAGCACGCGGCGGACTGGAGAGACCGATGAGCGAGAACACCGAGAATGTCACCAGTGTCGAGATCGGGCCGGGCACCTTCTGCTGGCACGAGGTGAACACCCGCACACCCGCGGAGACGATCGCCTTCCACACCGCGGTCTTCGGCTGGACGACGGAGTCGATGCCCGTTCCCAAGGGCAGCTACACGCTCTTCAAGCGTGGTGACGACATGGTCGGAGGCTGCCTGGAGATGACCGAGGAGTGGCCTGCGGACGCTCCAGAGCACTGGCAGAGCTACGTCGCGGTCGCGGATGTGCGCGAGACCGCGGCACGAGTCGAGTCGCTCGGCGGCGCGGTCATGGTCCCGCCTTTCGAGGTGCCCATCGGCGTGATCTCGGTGGTCCGCGATCCGGGTGGCGGCGTGTTCTCGCTGTTCCAAGGCGGCGATGGTCGCAATCCGGTCGGCGTCGGCACCATCGCGCACAATGAACTGCTCGCCACGGATCTTCCGACATCGGTCGCGTTCTACGAAGGACTCATCGGCTGGACGACCGCCACGGCGCCGATCGACGGTCAGGCGTACCACATGTTCATGATGGACGGCGCGATGAAGGCGGGCGCGATGGCGGCACCGCCGGAAGCGAAGCTGCCGTGCAACATGTGGCTGCCGTACGTGCAGGTCGAGGACGTCGATGCGACCATCGCGACCGTCGTCGAGTGCGGTGGCAAGGTGGCGATGCCGCCTTCCGACATTCCGACCGTCGGGCGGATCGCGGTCTTCACGACGCCGCAGTTCGCGACGCTCGCGATCTGGACGCCCGCCGCAGGCTGACAAGGACACGGTTCGACCGGATCCGGCGCGTTCAACGGCGTACGACGTCGATCGTGACGGCATGTGGATCCCGGCCGGGCTCGACCACACGGAGTTCGTGACGACCGGGCCGAAGCGCCAGCGGCTCGAACTCGACCGGACGGCCGTCGAGGAACAGCTTCGCGGTCGGTCCATGCTCGATCGTCGGGCGAATCCGGGCGACGCCGTCGATCGCGAGCAGCACGGTTCCATCCGCCGGCTCGACGATCTCAGGGATCCGTGGCGGCCCGAGGCGTCCGATCGACCGATCATCCGCGACCGCCCATGACTCGAACGGGCGTGGCGTGCGCGGGGTCGCGAACAACGGATGATGCAGAAGATCGTGCAGGATCGGACGCGCGGCGTCGGCGCCGAGCAGTTCTGGATCCGACCTGCCGTCGAAGCGGCCGACCCAGACCACGGCGGTCCAGCGCCGATTCCACCCCGCGGCGATCGCATCTCGATGACCGCTGCTGGTGCCGGTCTTCGCGGCCATGAAGGGAAGAACTTCAGCGTCATCGATCGCCGGACCGGCGAGGCAGGATTCGATGGCGGCACAGGTTCGCTCCGACAGCACGCGCCGGGTCGCGGTCGACGCCAGGTCGTCGGAATCTGATGTGCTCCGAAGCAGTCGGAGCGGTCGGTGCACGCCTCCGCGGGCAAGCGTCGCGTATGCCTCGGCCAGTTCGATCGGCCGGAGTTCCACGCCGCCGACCGCGATCGCGAGTCCCGAACGCTCGAGATCCGCCGCGTCGATCGGAAGCCCGACATCCTGAAGGACGCGCTCGATTCGATCCGGTCCGAGCCCGCGGGCCACGAGGAGCGCGGGCAGGTTGCGACTCGTGCGGAGCGCCTCGGATGCGGGCATCCGTCCCAGATGTCGTCGATCGACGTTGCGTGGCCGCCAGCCGGCGAAGTCGGCCGGCGCGTCATCGACGATCGAGTCGGGCGCCAGTCGGTGATCCTCGAAGGCGGCGGCGTAGAGGAACGGCTTGAGCGCCGATCCCGGGCTCCGTCGCGACGTCGCGCCGTTCACGCGACCGTCCCGCGGATCGAGCGGATCGCTCGAGCCGACCAGCGCGCGGATCTCGCCGGTCGCGGTGTCCGCAAGCACCACCGAGATGTCGCACTCGCTCGGAAGCGTGCGGGCGTGCGCGGCGACGATCGATTCGACGATCTCCTGACGGATCGGCTCGATCGTCGTCTCGATGACTCGACCGCGGCCGGCCGCGTCGATCGCCATCCAACCGACATGGCGATCGTTGCCGACGGCGTCCCGGCGTCGCACGATGACCGGTTCCGCGTCGGCGCGAGCGTGTTGTGTCTCGTCGATGAGACCTTCGGCGAGCATCCGGTCGAGCACCACGCTCCGACGACGCATCGCGGCGTCGGGGTGTCGATCCGGACGGAAGCGCTCGGGTGAATTCGGAAGTCCGGCGAGCAGCGCCGCCTCCGCCAGCGTGCACGCCGACGCGGGTTTCCCGAACCAGCCTCGGCTCGCGGCCTCGACGCCGACGAGGTTCCCGCCGAACGGAGCCATGTTCAACCACGTTTCGAGGATGTCATCCTTGTCGAACGCGGCGTCGATCTGCAGGGCGCGGAACGCCTCGACGGCCTTTCCGGGAATCGTCCGAGGATGACCGAGCCGCATCCCCGCGACCTGCATCGTGATCGTGCTTCCCCCGCGCACGATGCGACCCGCCCCAAGATTCGACTTGATCGCCGCAAGGATCGCGGTCGGATCGACGCCCGCATGGCTGCGGAACGAGGCGTCCTCGACCGCGATCACGGCCGCGGGGATCCACGGTCCGGCGTCGGACAGCGCGATCGGGAGCCGACGTTGATCGTCGGCGGCCACGGTGTCCACCAGCACGCCGCCTTCGGCGTCGAGCACGAGCGAACCGCCCGGACCCGGATGCAGCATGTCCTCGGGAATCGGGAAGAGATGCCAGAGCGCGGCGAATCCCGCGACGCCGCCGATCGCGAGGACACCAACCGTCACCGCCGCGCGACGGGCGACTCGACGGAGACGACCCGCTCGACGCCGGCGACCGTCGTCGCCGGCATCGAGCGGCTCCGGTGCGGATTCCTCGCGGATCGCGGGCATCAGCGACGATCCAGTTCCACCACCACGCGGTCGAGCGGAAGCACCGAGCGGACCGTGTCGTGATACATGGATTCTCCGACGGTGCCGGGCCGCGCCCAGTCGCCCGGGACCACGGCCCGCGCGACGTAGCGGAAGCGTTGCGGCTTGGTGGTGGCGGTGTCGAAGACGATGACGCGATCATCGCGGAACTCCGCACGGTCCACCTCGTCGAGCGTGGTGTCGCCGGCGGCCGACGTCATCAGCGTCGGGAGCTCGATCTCGAATCCGGATGGAAGCACGTCCACGATCGCCACGTTGGCGAGGTCGGCGCCGATCTTCGACCGGTACGAGATCTCGACGGTGACGGTCCGACCCGCCTCGATCGCGGCGGACGGATCGATCGGATTGCCCGTGGAATCAAGCCAGCGGCGCGTGATCTCGAGTCCCTGATGGCTCGCCTCGGTGCGATCCGATTCGATCGGCACACCGCTGGTGGTGACGACCACGTGCAGCGGAGCCTCACCCTCGGAGATGATCCGGTCACCACCGGCAGCGGATACCGACGGATCGGTCTCGATGCGGACGTGCACCGGATCCCCTCCGTCGAACCGAATCGCCTTCCCTGCGACGACCACGGTGCCGCGAGCGTCGCCCCGCGATGGATGTGCCTTCGACCACGCGGTCAACGCCTCGACGCTGGCCGCCGTCTCGTACGTGGTGCGCCAACGGCGCTCGCCCTGTCGGGTCGCCACGAAGTCATGCAGCGCCGGCAGGGCCGGTGACAGGGGGTTGATCTGCAGCCCGACCGCCAGCGCGATCGCGGCATCGGTCGTGTCCGAGGTGAACACGCCTTCGTCCGTCGGCAGCAGGGCGGCGGGCACGGTGAACGAATCGACGAGCGCCATCGACTCGGCGATTCGGGACTGACTGGACAGTGCGGCTGCGAGATTCGCCCGCGCCGCGAGCGGAAGATCGTCCTTCTCCAGCAGCATCGTCTCGATCGCCGCCGGCTCGGCCCGGCCGGACTCGCCCAATGCGCGAAGACCGAGGATGCGGATCGAACGATCGATCCGATCGTTGGCGACGATCCCGCGCACCGCGTTCATGAGCGACACCTCGAAACCGCTCGGGACCGCGATCCCGCGATCGAGCCCGCGGACGAGCAGCATCGCGGTGCGGACGGTCAGCCAGTCGTCGCCGCCGCCGTTCTCCCAGTACGGAATGCGGCCGTCCCGGGCCTGCGTCTCCCAGAGTCGCGCGAAACCGGCGGCCGCCATCGATCGGATCGAGTCCTCGTCCGCCATCGAGACCGACGGATCGACCGTCAACGCGGCGAGCAGCCCTTCGATCCGGCTGCCGATCTGTTCGCCGCATCCGTACGGGTAGTCGATCAGATCCTGCACCGCCGGCCCGAGGTCGACATCGGGCATCGCGCTGACCACGACGTCGATCGTGCCACCGAGCGCATCGAGTCGGCGATCACGCTCGATCGTGCGGGTCGTCCCGCCGTCGACGATCAGGCGCTGCGTGTCATGCTGAAGTCCGAACGGCGGTCGCACCGCGATCTGCCAGTCGAGCATCGTCTCGGTGGTGCCCGAGTTCTCCTGTGCGGTCGTCCGCAGGGTGATCGGCGCCTCGCCGATGCGGCTTGTCCGCAGGTCGAGATCGACCATGCGAGCCTCGCCCGGCTCGAGTCGCACGACATCGTTGCTGAGATCGGCCTCCAGCCGATCGTTGGGATCGACCCGGAGTTCGACGTCGGTCGCCGCGGCGGTGTTGTTGCGAAGCGTGACCGGGACCGACACGAGATCGCCCGGTGACATCGTCCGCGGAAGCGCGGCCACGATCTGGATCGCGGGAACCACGCCGACGATCTGCTCGGTCGCGCCGTAGCGGTCGCCATCGACGACGACCGCCATCAGGCGCATCGCGCCGTCGATGTTCGGCATGGTCATGTCGACCTCGATACCGCCGTCGTCTCCGAGGACCTCGGCCTCGCGCCAGATCACCCTGGTCTCGGGAAGTCGAACCGGCACCGGCTCGCGACGACGACCGGCGGCGTCGCCGCCGATGGCATCGGTACCGATCGCGCGGTCGAACTCTGGAATCAGATCCAGGATCGACGAATACGCGCTGACCATGCGGCGACGGTTCCGGAAGAGCACGTCGACCGGATCCAGCGCGTGGTAGTCGGTCGGAAGGAGGGCACCCTCCTCGACCGCCCAGAGATGAACGACCGCGGAGGGGGAGGCGTCGGGAACCACGACGAACACGGGGACCTCGTCTCCCGGCCGGGCATCGCTCGAAGCGGAGATGACCGGCTCCAGACGATGCGGCGCTCGATCGATCCGGATCCGCGTGGCACCGCGGGCGAGAAGCGGCGCCCATTCGCCGCGGTCGGAGTCGAGCGGTCGCACGAGGATCGCCGAGACGAATGCCGTGTCGCGGGCGTCTTCGGGAATCTCGACGTCCAGCGTGGCACCGTCACCTTCGACCGCGACCACGGTGCTGTGCACGATCTCGTCGGTCTCGACCGAGACGAGCGCCGTACCCGGGAAGGGCGAACGGACCAGCACCGACATCGTCTCCCCCGGCAGCGCCGTCTCTCGGTCGGGCACGATCTCGAGCCGATCGCTCCGCTCCGCGGCCATGCGGCCTTCCGAGCGCCAGCGGGAGACGTGGAAGTCGATCGAACTGGTGACGGTCGCGTCGGGTGTGGTGGCGATGAGTCGATACTCGCCATCGGCGAGGGCGGGAATCTCGATCGATCGAATGCCCTCCGCCGAGGACTCTCCGATCGTGACCTCGATGTTGGAGGCGATCACGGTCTCGGTGCTGCGCCACTGCCATCGCTCGTAGAGGCGTTCGTAGCTCCAGTCCCGTTCGACCCGCGAGATGGTGACGGTCGGCGTCTCGGCGGTGTGTGCCTCGCCATCGACGATCATCACCGCCTCCGCGGGGATGGTGTCGCCGGGGGCGTGGATCCGACCCGCGGGAAGTCGCAGGCCGACGTGCGTCCGCTGGGTGTCGAGACGCGACTCCGCGGTGGCCGAGGTCGCCCGGCCACCCGGTTCGCTGATCGACACGGTCGCACGCAGATTCCAGACGGCCTTCGATTCGGGCGCCTCGAACTTCGCGGAGGCGACGCCGAGGTCGTTGGTCTGGATGTCGCGGGCGGCTCGTTCGGTGTCGAGATCCTGGCGGGGCTCGAACGTGAAGTCGGCGAATCGTGGATCGCTGAACTGTGCCGGCGTCCAACGGGCGGTGATCGTTCCCTTCAGTCCGCCCGCGGGCGCGCCGTGCAGGTACTCGGTCGTCGAGCTGACGGTGGTGGCGTCTCCGTCCTCCGATGGTTCGATCTCGGCGCCGACGCGGAGCCGAACCGGGACGAACGGCATGACCGGGCACTCCAGGGTCGTCACCGCGGTCTTCGATCCGGGGAGGTGAAGCGCGGCGATCCACTGCCCGCTCGGATCGAGGGCGTCGGTCTCGATGTCGACGTGCAGGACGCCCTGCGTCGAGTCGGTGACCGCCTCGATCGTGCGCTCGACCCGCTCGTCGGGTCGGATCCAGCGGATCTCGTACGGCGTGTCGGTGACGGGATCGCCTTCACGAGTCCGCACGACCGCGGTCAGATGCAGCGTCTCGCCCGGGCGATGCACGCCGCGTTCCGCGTAGAGCGCGGCATCGATGGCGCCCGGCCAGACCGGACCGGCGAGCGATCGATCCTCGATCGCGGTCGCTCGCCGCGGCCGGACGAAGACGAAATCATCGCCGCGCCTCGCGGTGATCACCTTGATCTCGTCGGATCGGAGCGGGATGCGGGCAAGACCGTCAGGTCCGGTGACATGCGAATCGAGCGGCGTGATGTTGGGCGCCCAGGCGGTCACCTCGACGTCGGCGACGGGTTGCCCGGTCGAGACCGACGTGACCCAGGCGGTCATCGAGCCGTTTCCCGCCTCGATGTCGATCGCGAGATCGCTGACCAGCAGCACGACGCTGTCCTTCGTCCAGTGGTTCTGCACGTCCTTGATCGAGACGTGGTACACGCCGGGCCGTCGCTCGACATGATCGTCGAGCTGCAGCATCGTCGTGTTCCGACCATCGGGCCCGTTGGTCAGATCGACCTTGCCGTCGAAGAGAAGTTCACTCGCGCGGGGGAGGCGATACTTCTGGATGAAGTTTCCGAGAAGCATCGGCACGTGCTCATCCACGAGGCGGTGGATCACAAGCTCCGCCTTCGCGTACCCACGATGTCGCAGTGCGACCTCGAACCGACCACCAGGAACGATCTGGCCTTCGGACTCCTCGAACGAGAGGTACGGGTACGGGGTCGGCATCTGCACGGCACGGACCAGCGTGCGATCCAGAAGCGAGCGGTCAACGCCCATGAGCGGCGGCTCGACGGTGACCTGATACGAGCGGCCTTCCTCGAACGGCGCATGGAGGGTCAGCCGGTCGCCCGAGATCGTGGTGCGGACGTTGCCGGGGTCGGGCGTGACGCGGACCACCGGGGTTTGTCCGGCGGCGAGCGTTCGGTCGAAGTGAAGTTCGATCCGACCGTCATCATCGTCTCGATATCGATCGACGTATGTCTCGACCCACCGCACCGACAGCGAGGGCGACACCTTGAAGGTCCGGCGGAAGTCCTCGCCGATGCCGAGGAGACCTTCACGACCGTGCAGATCGGCGCCGACCGAGACGGTCACCTGCGATCCGGGCTTCACGTCGAAGGTCAGGGCATGTTCCTCGCCCGAGATGTCGTCGGCGGGGCGCGGTTCGGCGGCGACGCCATCGACCTCGAGCGTCAGGTTCTCCAGCAGGTCCGAGCGAAGCACCGGCTGGTCGAACTCGAAGTCGAGGGTGGCGGTCCGGGGACCATCCGGCGTCTCGGGCGTGGTGAGGTGCCCGAGGAACACGTTCTCGACGACGAGCGGTCGGTATCGCACGACCGGCAGCGAGCTCTCGTCGAAGTTCCACGGACGGAAGAACGGATGCGCTCGATCGGCGCCGATCCGAACGAGGTTCCCCGCGGGCAGCGGGTCGTTCGGAAGGAACGCGATGGTGTCGAGGTCGCCCACCTCCCAGACGCCGGGGACGGCGGGCTCGATGGTGAACGGAGATCGATCGATCGGCTCTCCGACTTGTTCAGGCGTGAAGACCTCGTGATCCAGCACGAGTTCCAGCCGACCCGAGCGTTCGATGAGGGAACTTCCGCTGGACCAGTCGACGCGGAGCGGCTTCGGCCCGTCGGCGGGACCGGACCCACCGGGTCGGGGCACCATCCAGACGCCGAGGTTGATGGCGGTGATCGCGATGGCCGCGATCCAGAACTGAACGCTTCGTGCCGACTGCTGGGTCTGCATGGAACTGGCTCCTTCCGTCTCTTCGATATCCCGGATCGCGGCGCTTCCGCGCCCGCATCCTCGACCATCCGGTGGCTCGCAGCACGAGCCCGTGTCCGATCCGTCGGAACACGCCACCGCCCACGAGATGTCCACATGACGCCACCCGGCCGACGGTCGACGCCAACCCGGGTGGGCGGACGGCGATCGTCGACCGGACGCGACACACCCGCTCGACCTGCCGGAATCCGGCGTCGGGCGGGATGAGGACCACGCGAAGCGGTCGGTCTCCCTGAGTTGGAGTGCGCAGGTCATCGGGCGATGACGCAGGGACGCTTCAGGTTTTGTTCGGGTGGCGTTGCGGGGACTTCGGGTCCACTTCCGCCCACCTGCTTCATCGAGGGTCGGCGAGGTTCAGGATCGCGGCTGCGAACTCGGTGAAGTCGCCCAGGCGGTCGGTCACGATGGACTCGAGAATCGGTCGCTGAAGCTTCTGATACTCGTGCACCGCGAGATTCCGGAAGCCGACCATCCGCTGGAGCCGGTCCCGCAGCCCGGCGTCGATGACACCGGAATCATGCAGCAGGTTGAAGACGTCGCGGGTCTCCTGCGGAATCCCAAGCCTCTGCCGGCTCGCCACATGCATGGCCAGATCGATGGTCGACTCGCACGCCCGCATCAGGTTCAACACGATCGCATCCTGTTGCGTCTGATCGTCAAGTGCCGCGGGACCCGACGCCAACTCCATCCGGATGCGATCGAGGCACCGCTCGATGCTGGCGATCTTGTTGCGGATGAGGTCTCCGGTCATGCCGAGCGACTCCCGCGGCGTTCAGCCTCGAAGCGCTCCACGATCTCGCGGCGTCGCTCGTTCAATCGGGCGTGTTCCGAGAGGGTGTGGCAGGTGAACAGATCGCTCTCGTACTCGTCCTGCGTCCGAATTCGCCGGCCGTGGGCGAGGATCTGGGTCGCGAAGACGGTGCTGGCCGACCTGAGGTCCACGAGATCGACATCCCGACCGAGTTCGATCGCCACGGTCTGTGCCGCGTCGAACAAGGCCACCGGATCGATGGGAGCCGTGCCGCCCGGTCGAAGGACCGCCAGATCGATGTCGCTGTCCGGTCGCATCCGGTCCGCGGAGGCCGAACCGAAGAGGTGGACCGACTGGATCTTCGTCGCCACATCGTTCCCTGAGTGTCGCGCCACGGCATCGATCACGAGCTGGGCGAGTTGATCGTCGCTGGGGAGGGGCGGCACGGCCATGAGGGCAGTCTACGAAAGCCCGCCCCGCGAACGCCGGAGCGTCGCGGGGCGGGCGATTGGAGGGGGCTTGGAGAGCGATCGAGCCGGGGCGGCTTGGGTCGGGATGATCACGGGCACGGCGTCCAGTTGCCGATCAGCAGGCCGAGGTCCGCGGCGGCGATCACACCGTCGCCGTTCAGATCGCCGAACGGCGGGTTCTGGATGCCCCAGAGCGCGATGAGCAGTCCCAGGTCGCCCGAGTCGATGCAGCCGTCGAGGTTGAGGTCGCCGAGCGCGATCTCGCAGGCATCCGGCGTGCCGTTGCCGTTGTCGTCCTCGTCGGTGCCGCCCTCGATGTCGCAGGCATCGGGCACGCGGTTGTCGTTGCAGTCGGTGACCGATCCGTCGTCGATCGCGCATTCGTCCCAACGACCGTCGAGATCGCAGTCGGCCAGGGTGCCGGCCGAGATGTCGCACGGATCGGGAATCCCGTTGCCGTCGCAGTCCTCGACCTGACCTTTCAGGATCTCCCAATAGTCGGGAACGCCGTTGCCGTTGCAATCGTCCTTGCACTCGTCCGGCGTGCCGTTCGAGTCGATGTCGTTGGAGGTGCCCTCGGCGATGTCGCAGTTGTCGGGATGACCGTTGTCGTTGCAGTCCATCGCGAGACCTTCGGAGAGTTCCCAACTGTCGGGGAGACCGTCGGCATCGCAGTCGGGCTGGCACTCGTCGGGCACGCCGTCGGCATCGACGTCGTTCGACGAACCGCCATCCGCGAGGTCACACGCATCGGGCACGAGGTTGCCGTTGCAGTCAAGGTCCTGACCGGAAGCGATCTCGTAGCCGTCGGGTTCGCCGTCACCATCGCAGTCGGGATCGCACGAATCCGGCACCCCGTTGCCATCGAGATCGCTCGCGTCACCCGCGGAGATGTCGCACGCATCCCAGACGCCGTTGGCATCGCAGTCGACGATCGGCTGAGGAACCATCACTCGAATCGAGGTCGACGGATCCGAACACGCGTCCGGGGCGATGTTCACCCCCGAGATCCGCACCAGCCGCGACCCATCCGCGCCCGCGGCATTCCAATCGGCCGCCGGAATCGAGAACGTGTTCGTGACCGGCGCACACGACGCCCCGTCGGCGACGAACGCCAGCCCGATCTGTACGTCGTCGAGGTAGACGAACATGAACTCACTGGTCGTCGCGAGGTCCCCGACCGCGGAGACCTCCAGCGTGACCACGTCCGCAGCGTCGGACATCGCCGACACATCGAACTCGATGAAGTCGGCCACGGACGTCGGCGTTCG
>CAYZSH010000014.1:0-27695 GCA_964481025.1 uncultured Isosphaeraceae bacterium | reverse complement strand
TCGGGAAGTCGGTGCGGTAGTGACTGCCGCGGGATTCCTTGCGGAGCAGCGATCCTTCGATCATCGCGTCGGCGATGCGGAGCATGTCGCCGACCGCGCGGGCGTACGACAGGTTCTGGTTGGTCCAGAGACCGGTGTCCGAGAGACGCACGCGGCCGTAGCGGTCGCGAAGCTCCGCGAGCTTCTCGCGAGCCTGAAGAAGACGCGGCTCGCTCTTGACCACGGTGCACGCCGCGGTCATCTCGTCGCCGAGTTCACGGCCGATGAGATACGGGTTCTCGGTGCCGTCGCTCTTGACGAGTCGATCGACGATCGACTCCTCGGACTGCTTCGCCGACTCGTACGCCGACGCATCGAGCGACGCGGCGGACTCGTCGAGCCCCTGCACGTAGTTCGCGACGCCGACGCCGCAGAAGAGGCCGTCGAAGATGCAGGAGAGCAGGGCGTTCGCGCCGAGCCGGTTCGCACCGTGATACTGGTAGTTGACCTCGCCGAAGGCGTAGAGGCCCTCGATGTTGGTCATCATCGAGTTCGGCGCGCCCGCTTCCATGCCACGCAGGTCCGCGGAAGGCGTGTAGGTCGTCCAGAGCCCGCCCATCGAGTAGTGGACGCCGGGGAAGATCCGCATCGGGACCTCGGCCGGATCCTCGCCGACGAACTTGCGGTAGATCTCGACGATGCCGCCGAGCTTCCGCTCGAGGTACTCGCGGTCGAGGTGCGTGAGGTCGAGGTAGACCTGGTTGCCGCCGCCGACGCCGAGCCCCTGGTTGACGCAGACGTCGAAGATCTCGCGGGTCGCGATGTCGCGAGGCACGATGTTGCCGTACGCGGGGTACTTCTCCTCGAGGAAGTAGTACCGCTCCTCGGTCGGGATCTGCCGCGGATCACGGGTGTCGCCCGCCTTGCGGGGAACCCAGACCCGGCCGCCTTCGCCGCGGGCGCTTTCGGACATGAGACGCAGCTTGTCGGCGCCGGGGATCGCGGTCGGGTGGACCTGCACGAACTCGGCGTTCGCGTAGAACGCGCCTTCGCGGTAGCAGCGGCTTGCCGCGGCACCGGTGCAGATGACCGAGTTGGTGCTCTTTCCGTAGACGAGCCCGCAACCGCCGGTCGCCATGACGACGGCGTCCGCGCGGAAGGCGCGGATCTGCATCGAGCGGAGATCCTGGGCGACGATGCCGATGCAGCGGCCGTTGCCGTCCACGATCGGTCGCAGGAACTCCCAGTGCTCGTACTTGACGACCCGCTTCTCGTGCTCCCAGCGACGGGTCTGCTCGTCGAGGGCGTAGAGCAGCTGCTGACCGGTGGTCGCGCCCGCGAAGTGCGTCCGCTTGAACAGCGAGCCACCGAAGAGTCGCAGATCACGACGGCCTTCGCTCGTGCGGTTGAAGGGCACGCCCATGCGGTCGAGCAGGTCGATGATCTTCGGCGCCCAGTGCGTCATCTCGTAGACGGGTGGCTGGTGGGCGAGGAAGTCGCCGCCGTAGACGGTCTCGTCGAAGTGCTCGTACTCGGAGTAGCCCTGCTGGCGAGCGACCTCGTTGCAGGCGTTGATGCCGCCCTGCGCACAGACCGAGTGCGATCGCTTGACCGGGACCAGCGAGAAGAGGTCGACGGGAAGGCCGCTCTCGGCGATGCGGACGGCGGCGGCGAGACCGGCGAGACCTCCACCCACCACGATGACGCGTCGATTGGTGTGCTGCACGACTGATGACTCCGGGAGTCGGTTGATTCGCTGGAACGGGGCGGCGGATGCCGCCAAGGGGAACGAACGATTCGGAACGAGTGGCGGATCAGTCGGGGACGACGGCGACCTCGGACTCCGTGACCGGGGTCTCCTGCATCTCCAGCTCGATCACGCGGGCCTCCTCGGGGTTCAGCGTGGTGAACCCGACGATCGCGGTGACGCCCGCCCCGAAGAGCATGGCACCGATGCCGGCACAGGCGTATCCCCAGCGCTGCTGCGCGGTGGCGCTGATCGTGAGTCCCCAGGTGATCGCCGCGGTCCAGAGACCGTTCGCGAAGTGGTAGACCGCCGCGGTGACGCCGACGAGATAGAAGACGGCCGCGAACATGCCCCAGGTGCCGTCCTGGAAGTGCTCGGCGGTGGTGCTCGCGGCGAACTCAGGATCGAAGCCCGGCATCAGGCCGCCGAAACTCCAGCCCCAGCGGAGCGAGGCCACGTGCATGAAGATGAAGACGAGGGCGATGTAGCCCGAGAGCCGCTGCCAGGTGTAGCGCCAGTTGGACTGATAGGCGTACCGCGTGGTGTTGAAGCGGCCGGTCTTCGCGAAGTAGATGCCCATGATCGCGTGGTAGGCGATCGGCAGCCACAATCCGAAGATCTCGATGAGGAGCAGCGCCGGCAGGGAGTGAATGAAGTTCACTTCATGCTGGAACGTCTCGACGCCGCCCGCCACGCCGCCGCCGTGACCGACCCGACCCCAGACGATCGAGGAGTTGGTGGTCAGGTGCGGAAAGAGGAAGAGACCGATCGGGACGATGCCCGAGATCGAATGCAGGCGACGGAGCAGCAGGTAGTGCTTGTCGATGAAACTGGTGGCTTCGGACACGGGCGGTGGACCGGAGGGAGTGACGGGGACTCGAGATGCGAGACTCGAGTTTCGAGGTTCGAGAACTGGATTCGGCGGGGGCCGGAGTTGCTCAGGGTTCCTGGATTCGCAGGTCGGGGCCGGGCGATGCGGTCGGCCCGCCGGGACCAGGCATCCCGCCACCCATGCCTTGCTGCTGCGCGATCAACTGGGCGATCTGCACGAACCGGCTGCGGAGTTCACCGATGACCGCGGAGAGTTCCTTGGCCTCGTCGTCCGTGAGGTTGCCCTTGGTCTTGTCTTCCAACACCGCGAGAAGGTCGATCGCGAAGCGGGAGCCGGGAAGGTCGACGACCACGCCACCGGACTCGGGATCGGTGTAGGCCCCAAGTCCCATGATCGCCTGCGAGACGAGGATCCCCATCAGCCCCTTGAAATCAGCCGGAGGCAGCTCACCGGGGCCACCGGTCGCCTTGTCTTCGGCCTTCGAGGCGGCCTGTGCCGCAAGACGCTCCTTCTCGGCCTGAGCCTCGGCCTTCCAGTCGGAGTCGATGTGAAGCTTCGGGGTGTCGTCTGACATCTGGGGGCCCTTCGAAGAGTGGTCGGGCGAGTTCGGCGGACTTGCCGCCGCGAAAGACCTGCAGTGTACGGCGACCCCGTTCCCCACGCCCGCATCGCCGCGCCCCCTCGCGTAGGATCCGCGACGTGCTCCACCCGCGACGACACTGGATCCTCGCCACCCTGCTCACGGCCGGAGGATGCGCCGCCCCGTCGGTGCCCCAGACCGAGGTCCGGACCGTCGAACCGCGTGATCTGGCCGGTGCCGACACGCCCGGCGTCTCGGCGGATCAGGTCGTCGGCCCGGTGATGGTCGAGACCGAGACCGAGGAGGTGGTGCGGGGCGATCGTGAGATCTCCGAGACCGCCGAGCGGATCGTCTCTCCCGACGGCGTGGACGAGACCCGACTCTTCGTGGACGAGACGGTCGCGCCGGGGGTGGCGTATCCCGTGGAGGGGCTCGTCGGCCAGATCAACGGCCGCCCGGTCTATGCCGACGAGTTTCTTCTCCCCCTCGAAGACCGCCTCCTGCGGATCGTCGCCGAACTGCCGCTCGCTCAGGCGGTGCGTGAAATGGATCTCCTGATCGCCCGCCGCTTCGACGAATACGTCAACAGCGAGTTGATCATCGCCGAGGCCGAAAGCCGCCTGACCGCCGAGCAGCAGCAGGGCGTGCTCGCGTGGCTCCGGAACGTCCGCGAGGAGACGATCACGAACCGCGGCGGCACCCGCGACGCCGCGGCGGAGAGCATCGAGGACGAGTTCGGCGTCTCGATCGACGAATTCATGGAGCAGCGGCGCAGCCTCGCCCTCGGCCAGGACCTGCTCCGCAAGCGTGTGCAGCCGCGTGCGATCGTGTCGTGGCGGGATGTCGTGCAGGCGTATCGCCGTCAGTTCGCGGAATTCAACCCGCCCGCACAGGTCCGGCTCGGCCGCGTCCGACTGAATCGCGAGCGGGATGCGGAGCGGATCGAGGCGATCGAGGCGGCACTCGCCGACGGCGCCGACTTCGCAGCGATCGTCAGGCTCGCCGACGCCCCGGACGGTGGCGCGTGGACCGAGATCGAACTCCCGCCCGGAGGGCTCAAGGACACGACGCTCGCAGCCCAGGTACGGGACCGACTCGATCTCGCCGCCCCGGGCACCGTGAGCGAACCGCTGGATCAAGGCGCCTTCCGCACCTGGTTCACCGTCATCGCGGTCGATCAGCCGCCGGGCCGAAGCCTCTACGACCCCGATGTGCAGTTGTCGCTCGAGAACCAGCTGTCCTCGATGCGGTTCGCGCAGGAGCAGGATCGCTACATCGTCTCGCTCCGGGATCGCTGGGTGGCGGACAACCTCAACGCCATGCTCGCCCGCATCCTGACGATCGCACGCCTTCGCTATCTCCCACGCTGAGCCCGCCCGACGTCGAGATCGGCGGGTTCAAGCCGGATGCGACGAACCGAGTCGACCCCGGTCGTCCGCAGATCGACCGCCGCGACCTCGATGGCGACGCGCCGACGAACTCCCAGCAGCGTCGCCGCCCGCACGAGACGACGACGCCGCGCCGGATCCACACGACGTTCGGGAGGGCGACCGTCGCCTGACGACTTCACTTCGACGACGAGCACGGTGCCCGCTCGCGGGTCGAACGCGATCACGTCGATCTCGACCCCGGCCACCCGTCGGTTGCGAGCGAGGACCCGACACCCGTCGGCGACCAATCGCTCGACGGCACGATTCTCACCGAGTCGTCCCCGGGCCTGCGCGTCGAGTTGCGAGAGCGGCATCGTTGCCGATCGAGCCGAGGATGAGCGTCCCCGACGCCACGCTCGCTGAATCCAGTCGCGCCACGACATGACACCCCCGTGCCGCCTCCGAGGCAGCGTTCATCTCGAACCTGGATGACATGACATGAGATGAGATGAGATGAGATGAGATGAATCAGCCCTGGTCGCCGAGCTTCACCGCGACCTGCAGAAGGCCCAGCACATCACCGATGGTGATCCCCGCCTTGGCGGGGCGTCCCAGGACCGGCCTCGAGATCTCGGCGGTGATGAGCAGTCCGCCGACCGCCCCCGGCGGCGATATCGCCGCGGTCCCCGTCGGACACCCCGGCGGAGGCGGGCTGACGGTCCATTCGGCCTTCGCGAACTTCGCGGTGAGGGCCGCCACGAAGTCAGGGTTCAGACTCTCGAAGAGCAGCCGTCGTCCGTTCTTCGCGGACTCCGCGAGAATGTCGAGGTCGATGGCCTCGGCGTCGGCGGCGGTGGTCCCCGTGATCCACAACAACCCCGGCCCGGAGATGACCCCGGCGGTGTCCGACTCGAGATCGATCTCGACGCCGGCCGCGGGTCCGAGGGTGGCGAGTCGATCAAGCACCGCCGGCTCCGGACGCCAGATGCCTTCGTACCGGAATCTCGCGATCGGAAACGAGGCGTCGATCTTTCCGCTGCTGGGAATGTCCATCGCGGCCCGGCTCGGAAGAAGCCCTCCCGTCTCCGCGAGACAGATCGCCGACAGCATGGTCGAGACGTCGTCGGTGAGTTTCGAGGCGCCCTCCTGGCCGAGCGGGAGCTTGGGTGAGGTCACCAGCCACCGCCGGACCGGCGTGGACAGCTGATCGGCGCGTCCTCGCCAGGTGGTCGGCTCGGAGCGGATCTCGTCCTTGCTGTCGATGCTGGACTGCTGCAACTGCGGGAACGCCTTGGTGAAGAGCTCCTGCATCTCCTTGGCGAATCGGCCTCGGTCCGACGGTGCCGCCACCACCGTGCCGCCGGAGGCCGCGTATTCGAGCAGCCGCTTCGCCTGCGGCGATTCCGGGTTCGCCACCCATTCCGCGGCGCCATCGCCCCGGACGATCACCACGGGCAATCGGTTCCAGACCGATGCGGGATCGTCGAGCCCGACCCGCGTCCATCCGACCGGCTTCTCGATGACGTCCGCCAGTCGCGACGTGGCCCACCCGAGCTCGTCGTAGGCGGGGGGCAGGTCGGTGGTGTCGAAGAAACCGAAGGGGACGGGTTCCAGACCTCGCTGCAGCGTGAACAGCGCAAACGCGAGCGTCTCCATGTCGCTCGCGTTGCCGACCCGGAGTCCGGACGCGAGATCACCGGTGAAGAGTCGGTTGCGGATGGTGCCCGCGATCGCGTCGAACCAGTCCCGATCCCGGAATCGACGAAGCCCGGTGGCGCGTCCCGCCCGCTCGAGCGCGTGCATCCAGTAGTAGACGTGGTAGCCGTTCCATCCCGGGTTGCTTCCCGGATCGAAGCGCTGATCGAGCCAGCCGACCGCGGAGTTGATCGCGCGGGCGACCGCATCGCGGGTCCGATCGTTTCCGGGCCGCATGCGTTCGCAGAGCGCCATGGTGGCGAGCCCCGCCGCAGTCAAGGAACCACGAGGCTCGTCCTCGGCATTGTTGTAACCCCAGCCACCATTGTCGTTCTGCCGGGACAGGAACCGCCCACGGACGAGGTCGATCAATCGCGGCGGAACGTCGAGACCCGCCCACTCGGCGTCCGCGACCGCCTGCATCGCGAACTGGGTGAGCGACTGATCGACGTAGCCGGCGCGAGGGTTCGGACCGTAGTCCCAGCCGCCCGCCTCCATCGAGAAGTTCTCGATGAGACGCCGCAGATCTGCCTCGGCCAGCGGCCGGAAGTCCTCGGGAAGTCGGGTCCAGACCATGACCCGGGCGGCGATGGCGTAGGTGTAGGGAGCAGGGTTCGCCGCCAGCCACTTGATGGCGTCGTAGACCTTGTCGGACTGCGCGGGCTCACCTGCCTCGAGAAGTGCGAGCACCGCCAGCGCCGTGCGTCCGGTCGCCTGCCCGGTGTTCCCCTCCGGAAGGCCCTCCGGTTCCCAGTGACGCGTCGGGTCGTGGAGGGCGCGGATCCTCTCGACCAACGCCGTCACCATCGCCTTCACCTCGGCCTCGCTGACCGGCGCATCCGCGGCCGCGGACCGCCCGAAGACCGCGATCGCGAGGGCCAGCACGCAGACGAGGCCGCTGCGGGACGCTGAGAATCCGAATCTCGACACGAAGCACTCCGGGCGTCACGCCCCGAATCGGGGCTGGGGAGACAACATCCGACTCAATCTAGCGGGAAGAGACCCTGGATCGCGATGCCAGCGCGAAAATTCGAATCGAACCGATTTCGGCCGGAGGTCACCGGACCTTGAGGAGCGGGAGGCACGCGACTACCGTCCTCATCATGCCGATCCTCGTCATCGAACACGATTCCGCCGACACGCCCGGGATTCTCGGCCGCGTTCTCGGTCGCCACGGTCTCCGATTCCGCACCATCCGGCTTCACGCGGGCGAGCAACTGCCGCCCGACCTCGACGACGTCGATGGCATCATCTCGCTGGGCGGTCCGCAGTCGGCCACCGACGACGCGCTTCCGTGGCTTGCGGGCGAGATGCGCCTGCTCCAGGGTGCCGCGGCCCGGAGCATCCCGATTCTCGGGGTCTGCCTCGGCGCGCAGATCCTCGCCCGGGCACTCGGGGGAACGGTGGGGCGGATGTCGGCACCGTCGGCCGGACTCGGCCGTGTCGATCTCACGCCCGCCGGACGCGAGGATCCGCTCTTCCGCGGTCTCGCCTGGTACGGCGCCTGGCCGGGGTCGCATCAGGACGAGGTCACCCAGCTCCCGCCTGATGCCCGAGTTCTCGCCCGCAGCGAAGCGTGTGCCGTCGAGGCCTTCGCGTGCGGACTCTTCTCGTACGGTGTCCAGTTCCACCCCGAGTGGTCCGCGTCGGCCTTCGTGTCGCGATGCGAGTCGGGCGGACTGCTTGGCGACGGGGATCGCGCCGCGCTCGCCGCGACCATCCGCGATCAGGCCGAGCCCATCGAGCGTCAGGCGGAACGATTCGCCGAGAACGTCGCGTCATTCCTGCTCCCGATCGAGCGGGTGAATGCGGGCGTGGCGAAGGACATCCACCACTGATCCGCGCGGCGGACCGGAGCACCCCTTGACCTCGCCCCTTCGTCGTTCGACGAGCCTCGCCGCGCGCCTCGGCCGCGTGATGGTGATGGTCTCGGCAGTCGCCGGTGCGCGATCAATTCACGCTCAGGACCCGCCCCCGACCACCAGCACGAACAACGGTGACGTCGCGACGGAGTCCACCCTCGAGGCGAGACTGACCGCCGCCCGCGAGGCGCTCGACCGCGCCACCGGCGTCGGCGACGAGTCGAAGATCCGCCTCGCCTCCGGTCTCGTCGAGATCCTGGAGGAATCGATCGCGGCCCAGACGAGGCGGACCGGATTCCAGAAGGCGATCGACACCGCCGACGCGGACCGCGCGACGGTCCAGCAACGACTCGCGGATGCGGAGGCGTCGGCCGGACTGGCACCGATCGGACCCGAAGCGGGCCTGGATCTCGCGGCCGTGCGCACCCGCCTGGCCGAACTCGAGGCCCGCGCCGCCGAGCTTGCGACCGAAGCCGACGCCATCAAGTCCGGTCTCGAACGACGCGAGGTCCGACGGGCCGAGATGCGCGCCGAGAGCACCGAGATCGCCGAGCGACTCGCCTTCAACGAGGCCGCGACCGATGCCGAGCTCGACCATCGCGAGACCAGGATCGAACGCCGCCGGCTCGAAGCCCTCGCACTCGACGCCGAGCGTCGGTCGTACGACGCGACCGACGACATTCTTCGCCAGCGTCAACGGGCGAACGCACGTGAGAAGGAGGCCCTTCAGGCCACGCTCACGCTCTGGCAGACGCGGGTCACCGAACTGGAGACGCGGGACGCGGAACTTCGACGTCGCGCCGCCGCCGCGGCGGCCCGCGCACAGTCGGATCCGATCGCCAAGGCGGTCGCGGCCAGGAACCGCGAACTCGCCGACCGACTCTCCGCCTTGAGCTCGGGTGAAGAACGTCTCGCCGACACCCTCGCGACCCAGACCGGGCTTCTCGAACGCGTCCGGCGCGGACTGGAGTCGGATCGCCGACGCTTCGCGGGTCGGGTCACGCCCGCGATCGCCACGGTGCTTCGTCAGCGTGATGCGGCATTGCCGTCCGAGGTCGAACTTCGACAGCAGATCGCCCGGCTTCGAATGCAGCTGCCGGAGATCGAGGTCGAGCGACTCGTGCTCGAGGACGAGCTCTCCCAGCTCGCCAACGCCGCCGCCGAGGCGGATCGCCTGATTGGAACCTCGAGGACGCCGGTGCCCGAGGAGGAGCGTCCGGAACTGCGCCGAACGCTCTTGCAGCTCCTTGAGACCCGCGTCGTGGAGTACGGACAGCCGCTGCTGCGAGTCCTCAACACCCGCGCCGACGAACTCAATGCCATCGTCGAGACGGATCGCAAACTGCTGGACGAGATCGAGGCCTATCGCGACTTCGTGCTCCAGCAGACGGTCTGGGTGCGCGATCCCGATGCCCTGAACGCGGGTCTTCTCTCCCGGATCACAGAGCAGGCGGGCGTGTTCTTCTCGCCCGACGGCTGGCGGTCGATCGTTCGCGCGGGACTGTCCGAACTTCGCCAGCGGCCTTTCCTGGCCCTGTTCGCGGTCGGACCGGGCCTGCTCCTCCTCCTGTTCCTGAGAACGATCCGACGTCGCATCGAGATCGCGGGCGACCGCGTGGCCCGAGCCGCCACCGACCGCTTCCGCGAGTCGCTGCTGGTGGCATTCTTCGCCTTGCTTCAGGGCGTCGCGTTCGCATCACCGTTCTGGGCGCTCGGCGTCGCGATCGGGAACGATCCACTGGGATCGCCCATGGCGCTGGCACTCGATCACACGCTCGTGCCACTGGGCAGCTTCGTGTTCGTGCTCGCGACGATCGGCGCGACCACCCGGCAAGGCGGCCTCGCGGAGCGGCACCTCCACTGGTCGCCGGCGATCCTTCGACTCGGCCGCCGATTCGTCCGTCTCTCGGTGGTCGCCGTCGTCTTCGCGGCCTGCGACCGGATGTGCGATCCGCGGGAACTCGCGCTTCCCGATCTCGGGCGGCTCTTCTACACGCCCATTCCACTGCTCATCGCGACGGTTCTCGTGCTCGCGATCCGCACCCGCGAGGAGCGGGGCCCCGGAAGCGGACTCCACGTGCCGTCGGGACCGATGGCGAGGTGGATCCTCGGACTCTCGATCGTGCTGCCGGTCTCGGCCGCCATCCTCGCCAATCTCGGCTGGTACGACGCCACCGCGATGCTCCAGCGAGCCACGGTCGCGAGCCTTCTCTACCTGGCCTCGCTGGTCCTCCTGCGTGATCTGCTCTTCCGCGGCCTGAATTCCCATCAGCGACAGGAATCGTGGCGGCTTCGACGCCAGCGGGAGGAAGGGGAGGACGTCGCCGACGAGGTGGAGGACCTCGCGGATGTCGGTGCCCGCACCCGATCCGCCATCCGCTTCTGCACGATCGGCCTGCTGCTGCTCGGGGTCTGGATCATCTGGCGTGATCTTCTCCCGGCGTTCCAGACCGTCCGGGACGTCCAGCTGTGGACGCACGAGGCGATGGTTCCGGTCGGCGAGGACGGCCGCCTGGAATCGAAGATCGTTCCCGTGACGCTGGGCGCACTTCTGCTCTCGGTCGGCATGTTCATCGCGACCTTCGCCGGATCGCGGCATCTGCCGACGCTGGTCGAGATCGGAATCCTCGATCGGCTCGGACTCGAACGCGGCGTCCGCTACGCCGTCGTCCAGCTCGTGCAATGGGTGGTGGTCATCTCGGGCAGCCTCGTGGCGTTCTCGTTGATCGGCATCACCTGGGCCAGCGTGCAGTGGCTCGCCGCCGGCTTCACGGTCGGCCTCGGCTTCGGCATGCAGGAGATCTTCGCGAACTTCATCTCCGGACTCATCATCCTCTTCGAGCAGCCGGTGCGGGTGGGCGACGTCGTGACGGTCGGCGCCACCACCGGGCGGATCTCGCGGGTTCGCATGCGATCGACGACGATCACCGACTGGGATCGCAAGGAACTCATCGTCCCCAACAAGCAGTTCATCACCCAGGAGGTCGTGAACTGGTCGATCGGCGATTCGTGCATTCGAGTCGTGCTGCCGGTCGGCGTCTCGTACGGCGATGATCCGGAGACCGTGAGCAGCATCCTCGCCGAGGTGGGGCGGCAGGATCCCGAGACGCTCGCCGATCCGGAGCCGCACGTGGCCTTCACCGGGTTCGGGGACAGCTCGCTGAACTTCGAGCTGCGGGTCTTCCTCGCGGGAACCGACGGCATCATCTCGGTGCGGAACCGACTGAACACCGCGATCAAGAAGGCGTTCGACGCGGCGGGGGTGACGATCCCGTTCCCCCAGCGTGACGTGCACGTCTCGATGGTCTCGCGACAGGATCCCGAGGGCGGACCGCAGGCGCCGCTTCCGGCACCACCACCCGAGCCCGGACTCGCCGACGGATCCGCGTCATGAATCCGTCAGACGGACTGGTGAACACGCGACTCCGAGCGTTCGGCACGTCGATCTTCGCCGAGGTCTCCGCGGCCGCCGCCGCACACGGCGCGATCAATCTCGGTCAGGGATTCCCCGACGAGGACGGCCCCGAGCCGGTTCGTCGTGCGGCCGCCGAAGCGGCGATCGACGGCCCCAACCAGTACGCACCGCTGGCGGGACTCCCGGTGCTTCGCCGCGCGATCGCGGCGTGGCTCGAACGCACCCAGGGCGTCGAGGTCGATCCCGATCAGGAGGTGACGGTCGTGACCGGGGCGACCGGCGGCATCGCCGACGCGATGCTCGGCCTGCTCGAACCGGGCGACGGCGTCATCCTCATCGAACCCTGGTATGACTCGTACCCCGCCTCGGTCGCGATGGCGGGGGGGCGGTGCCGATACGCGATGCCCGCGGCGCCGGACTACCGGATCGATCGCGCCGTGCTCGAATCCGCGATCGACGACGGCTGTCGCGTGCTCGTCGTCAACTCGCCGCACAACCCGACCGGCCGAGTGCTCGACGAGTCCGAGTGGGACGCCATCGAGTCGTTCGTGATCGATCACGACCTCATCCTCGTGAGCGACGAGGTCTACGAGGCGCTGACCTACGACGCGCCTCACCGCTCGCCCCTGCGACGCCCGCGTCTTCGCGATCGCACGATCGTCGTGTCGAGCATCGGAAAGTCGTTCTCGCTCACCGGCTGGAAGATCGGCTGGACGGTCGCGAGCCCCGCCCTCACCGAGGCGGTCCGGGCGGCGCATCAGTTCACGATCTTCTCGGTCGCGACCCCGCTTCAGATCGGTGCGGCGTCGGCCCTCGGGCTGCCCGACGAGACCTTCGAGGCGCTCCGCCGGAGCCATCGCGAGCGTCGGGACCTTCTCGTCGCTGGACTCGACGCGGCCGGACTGCACCCGATCGTGCCGCAGGGGACGTACTTCGTGCTGGCTGACGTCGCCCGGATCGGCGTCTCCGACGACCGGGCCTTCTGCGACCGGCTGCTCCGCGAGGTCGGCGTCGCGGCCATCCCGACCTCCGCGTTCCACCACGACGGCCGGTCCGGGCCGATCCGATTCGCCTTCTGCAAACGGCCCGAGGTCCTCGCCGAAGCCATCCGGCGGCTCGCCGGGGCCGGGCGGCTGGCCCCCTGAGCGGTGCCCGGCGGAACCGAATCCCCGCCCAGCCCGCTTGAAGCGGCGGGGGATTCCGGTATGCTTCCCGATTCGCCGCGATTCCGGTCCGGAACCGGACGCGGGCGAGCGACCTGCGGCCCCGTGCCGCCCACCAGCTTCGGAGAACACCGTGTACGCCATCATCGAGGACAGTGGAACCCAGATCATGGTCCGTGAGGGCGACGTGATCGAGGTCGATCTCCGCGAGGAGACCCCTGAAACCGGGTCCACGCTGGTCTTCGATCGCGTGCTCGCGATCGGCGGGGACACCTCCACCGTCGGCACCCCGTACGTCGGCGGCGCCAGCGTCTCGGCCGAGGTCCTCGGCGAGGTCAAGGGCGACAAGGTCGTCAAGGTCATGTACAAGAAGCGGAAGGGCATGCGTCGCAAGACCGGCCACCGCCAGCGCTACCTGAGCGTCCGCATCGGCGCGATCGCGGGCGCCTGACGTCCGCGGATCTCGTCACGGGATCCGTCGATCAGACCACGAACAACATCACGCCGTCCGCGAGTGCGCTCGCGGGCGGCGTGTTCGTTGTGAACGGCGGTGTCACGCAGGCGAGGTCAGACTCGACCGAGCATCCGACGCACCCGCTCGATCGTCTCGGGTTCGCCGGTCCGCACGCTCAGCATGCAGGCCTCCCAGACCGCGAGAAGATCCATCGTCGCATCGACCGGTCGCATCGGCACCAGGCCACGCACGATCGCCTCGACCGATTCCAGAAGATCGATCGCCAGGTCGTTCTCACCCGGAGGGCTCGACGGTTCGAACTCGACGGTGCGTCCTTCGAGATCCGACCAGTCGGTCCCGTCATCCACCATCCGAAGTCGTCCGGAGACGCCGTGAAGCGTGACCGAACGTTGATGCCGGCCGCCGTCGGCGCCGGCGATCACCGAAGCGGCTCGGCCATCGGCGAACCGGGCGATCACGAAGATCCGACCGGGTACCACATCGGTGCTGATGGACGCCCGCACCGCACATGCCTCGACCGAGGCGGGCAGTCCGAACCAGGCGGTCAGCAGATCGAAGGCGTCGAGCAGTCGCGTGGAGAGCAGTCCTTCCGGTCCGGGTCCCGAGACTTCGATCGAAGCCGAGACCGGGGCCCCGAAGGCTTCGGCCGCCTCAAGCAGCCGACGCCCGCGTCGCAGGCCCCGGAACCACGGCACCGGAAGGGGCAGGGGACCGGTCCCCGGAAGTGGCGACGCCTCGTCGACGAAGGCCGTCACGCCACCCGGCCGCGTGGCCATCGAGAGCAACGGTCGATCCTGAGCCGAGGAGATCACGGCGGTGAGTTCATCGTCGGGAATGCGACGCTCGGGGTCCATCAGAAGCACGGCGTCCACATCCGGCGTGGCCGCCAGCTGCCGAGGATCGTCGTGGTGGGGAACGCCGAGCGACTTCGCCAGATCGCTCACGTCGGCGGAGGTGCCGCCGAGTGCGACCACGCGGAGGCGATCGTCGTCGGCCATGGCCCGAAGTGTCGGGAGCAGCGCGTCACCGACCCAGCAGGCCGCGGCGATTCCAGTCCGAGTGTCGCCCATCACGCTCGGAATGCTACCTGCACGCCGGCGTCCGGTGAATTCGGGCGCCGCCGACCGCCTCACCTGCTAGAGTCGTGGCGGCGAGCGGGCGATCGCGTCTCCGCGAAGGCGGAGGCGAGGAAAGTCCGAGCACGACAGGATGACGGTGGTGGGTAACACCCACCGGCCCGTGGACTGCGGGTCAGGGACAGTGCCACAGAGAACAGACCGCCGATGTGACCTCGGTCGCAGGCAAGGGTGAAACGGTGCGGTAAGAGCGCACCGCCCGTTCCGGTGACGGACGGGGCACGGCAAACCCCACCGCGTGCAAGCGCAAGCAGCTCGGAGCGACGGTTCGCCGTCGCACCCGTGATCCGCGGGTCCGGGCGGGTGGCGTGCAGGAGGCCGTCGGCAACGGCGGCCCCAGAGACATGATCGCCTCGGGTCGGGCCTCGGCCCGCCTCGAACGGAACTCGGCTTACAGCTCGTCCCAGTCCCCGCCCCGGTCGCTTGCGGCCGGGGCGGTCTCGTTGGCCGCTGCTCGAATGCACGGTTCGAAGCGTTCTGATGGTCGGCTCGCATCCGAATCTTGCCAACCCGCTGCAACCGCCAACTCTGGCTGGTCGTACAGAGTCGTTTGCCGCCCGGATCGACCGTGGATGTAGTGGTCATTCCACCCGTCGATACATCATCTTGTTTTTTCAAAATGACCACTTGGTGCTTGCCTTCGAGCCCGCTCCCGAGACAATGAGGCTCGATTCGCAGGGTCGAAGCGGTCAAAACGAACACCCTGTTCGCGACCGGATCGGCCACTGGGGAGCCTGGCTCCTCGACAATCGGATTCGGGCGGCGAGAGCGATCCTGCTCTCGCCCGCCACAGGCCTTGACCTGGGAGAGTTCTCGATCTTCTCCCTTCGGCGAGTGCCCAGTTCGCCCCCGTTGGCCGAACGATCCGACCAGAAACGGATGTGTTGTGCGAAGTGGCGCCGTTCTACGGTCGCGCCGCCGGTATTCGCCCGGTTGGGCGAACGCCTTGTTTGCACTGCGAGAGTCTGGGACGACCCAGCCTCTCTTCCTCGACGAGTCCCCTCCAGGAGACGTCGGACGAGCCAGTTTGGAACCCGCTGGAGCGCCGCCTGACGACCGGGCGTTCCAGAGACCGGGAGACGGAGTTTCGTCCCCAAACCCCCCGATTCGACCGCCGCATCCGACGGATCAGAATCAACGGGCAGGGACGAAGGAGTGCTCGGAAAGGGGCCTCGCGAGCGGACGACAAGGATCGTTCCGCCCGCTCGGGAGGCCGAAACGGCGACGAATCGGGCATCGGCCCGGACGCGCCCGGAACCGACCGCGATGGAGTGACGCTCCGTCGGTTCCGAACTCATTCAGGCTCCAGAGCGTGACGGCTCTGGAGTTCGACCGGTGAAAACAGGCCCGATTCCGGGCCGGGAAGGACCCATCACCATGTCGCTCGCCTCTGGCAAGACCACGTCGCTTCAGGCCTACACCATGCTCGTCTACCGGAAGCCCCTGCATCCGGAGTTCTTTGGCATCGAGGGACGCCGTCGGATCGACGGACCCGACTTCGAATTCGAAGGCTGGGTCTTCCCCGGCGGTCAGGTCGCCCGGTTCCAGTCCGGCAGCACGACCATCTGCGAAGTCGTGACCGACCAGGTCGAGAATCTGCCCGAGAAGGGACTCGCCGCCAACCTGCCCTGCGCCGGCGAGCGGGACTTCGAGAAGGCGTTCGGGGACGTGGCCACCTACATGACCACGATGCAGACCGAGACCCTCTCGGACCACCTCTACGAGTCGACCTATCGCGAGATGCTCGAGTACGCCCGCGAGTCCAACGCACTCATCCACGTGCCGGTCCGGGCCGATGGTCGCAAGGAGATGTCGGTCCTCGACATCCAGCGATCCCGCACCGAAGTGCACGTGCAGGGCTACCACCTTCGAGCCGACTGCGGCCTCGTGCTTCGCACCCAGTCGCTCTTCCGCCTCGGCGTCGACGAGGTCGAAGAAGAGGAATGAGTCTGCGGCGGGCGTGCTCGCCCCCGCCCGCCATTCGATGACGACCGCCCACGGCGGCCCGCCTTCCTTGAGAAGGCCGGGCCGCCGTGTCGTTCCTCGGATGGGGCAGTGGCCGCCGGTAGGATGACGCTCATGTCCGATGCCGCGACAGATCGCGCCCGCCGCTTCGCCGCCGCCATGGTGGAGACGGATCTCCTCCTCGGTGTCGAGTCGGTGCCACTGGCCGATGTCCCGGAGCCCGACGAGACGACGACATTCCGGGAATCGCCGACCGCCCCTGCACCGTCCCCGGCGCCAAGCCCGAAGCCGAGACCGGGTCCCGCGGCGCCGGAACGCGCTTCGACATCGTCACCTTCAGCGCCCCCCGTGACCCCGGCCGTCTCGCGACCGGTGACGATCGAACCGGCCGGTGACCTGCACGCCGCCATTCCGGAGGATGGCCTCGGAGGCGGCGATGTCGCGGCCCGACTCGCCGCGATTCGAGATCACCACGCGAGTCACTGCCCGCTGTGCACCGCGGCCGCCGCGTCACGCTCGATCGTGTTCGGCGAAGGCGATCCGACCGCGCGGCTCGTGTTCGTCGGCGAGGCACCGGGGGAACAAGAGGATCGTGCGGGCCGACCGTTCGTCGGGCCCGCGGGTGAACTGCTCGACAAGATGATCACGGCGCTCGGACTGCAACGAGACCAGGTCTACATCACCAACGTCGTCAAGACACGTCCCTTCGAGAACCGCACGCCGCGTCCCGACGAGGCCGCCGTCTGCGGACCGTGGCTGGCGAACGAGCTTCTGCTGCTCCGACCGAAGGCGATCGTCGCCCTCGGCGGAACGCCTGCGAAGCATCTGCTGCAGACCACGACCGGCATCACGAGACTGCGGGGGATCTGGGGCGGATGTCGGATCAACGGCATCGACCTTCCGGTGATGCCGACGTTCCATCCCGCCTTCGTGCTGCGGCAGTACACCCCGGAGGTGCGGAGCGCCGTCTGGCAGGACCTGCAGGCGGCGAAGGCACTGGTCGACGAGGACTGAGCGGGTCGACCGATTCAGTCGGCTCGAGTACTCGAATCCGACCGCGAGTCGAGCATGATCGTCACCGGCCCGTCGTTCTCGAGACCGACGAGCATGTCCGCACCGAATTGTCCCGTCTCGACCTGCAGCCCGCGCTGCCGAAGTTCGGCGGCGGCGGCGTCGACCATGGGGGACGCGATCTCGGGAGCCGCCGCGTCCACGAACGACGGGCGATTCCCTCGCCGACAGTCGGCGAGCAACGTGAATTGACTGACGAGCAGGACCGCGCCGCCGACCGCGGTGACGTCGAGGTTCATGCGGCCCTCGTCGTCACGGAAGATCCGCAGTCCCGCGAGCTTCCGCACCATCCACGAAAGGTCCGCCGCGGTGTCGCCGACTTCGACGCCGAGAAGGACCAGCAGGCCGCCATCGATGCGGCCGACGATCCGCCCCTCGACCTCGACCGAGGCGGACCGCACCCGCTGGACGACGGCACGCATCGTCGATCAGTCGCCCAGCAGTGCGACGGCGGCGCAGGACACCAGCGCCATGCCCTGATCGTCCACCGCCTGCCGATAGTCGAGCAGCTCGACCTCGTCGGCACCGGCGAGTCGCATGGTCGCGGCCATGTTGCCGATCGAGCACCAGCGGGTCGGGTTCTTGCACCACTCCATCGCCTCGAGGAATCCCGCGGTGTCGTTGGCGACGAATCGACCGAGATGCTCTCGGTCGTGCCGCTCGACTTCCACGCGACGGGCCTCGTCGACGGGCTTGGGCTCACCGAACTGCGGTCCGACGTGCGAAAGATCGGCGGACGCCACGAAGAGGGTGCGTCCTCCAACTTCGCCGAGCACAGACTGGAGCGTCTCGACGAACTCGCCATGCGAGACGCGACCACCGTCCTCGGCGATCATCGGCACCAGCGGATCCGGAAGCAGGGCGGCCACGACCGGCACGTCTCCGAAGATGTGCCGGATCCAAGGAAGGTGAAGCTCGATCGAATGCTCCGGGAGGAGATCGAGTTCATCCTTGAACAGACGAGCGCCGAGCCGATCCTCGAGTCGGGCGATCACGTCGCCGTCGGGTCGGACCCGCCCGATCGGAGTCTCGAATCCGAGGCGGGTCATGACGACCCCGTCGCCCAGACCGAAGTGGTTGGTGCCGAGGATGACCACGCGATCGGGTGGCGTGGCACCGACCCACGCGCGGTATCCGTCGGCGTAGACGCCCGCTCCACGGGCGTAGTCGAGGTGGGGCACCACGAGACCTCGGACGCCCTTGTCGAACTCGGGATCCTCGGCCTCCTCGAGCCAGGTCGTCAGCTGCGTGGTCGCCAGATCCGCGGCCCAGGCATCCCGGGCCGCCGGATCCTCGGGCGGCTCGCCACCACCGGCCGCCTGATGTGCCATCTGAACGAGGCTCGCCGACACTCGGATCGGGAAGGCACCATGCTCGGCGAGCTTCTCGGCCACCTGCCGCTCGTAGTCCTCGAAGGTGGGGCCCCAGAGGAGTCCGAACTTGTCCATCTGCTCGACCAGCGCCTCGATCTGACGGGTCGCTTCGGCGACGTGGGTCTCCCGCTCGGCATCGTCCTCCCGAACCAACCGGCCCGCGATCTCGGCGATGGTGAGGGTTCCGTCGAAGAGCTGAATCACCCCCAACGCCTGCGGCGGAATGACCATCGTCTGCTGAATGAGCATGGACGGGTCGCGGAGGGCGATGAACTGCTTGCCCTCGTTCTGGACCGGCAGAGGCTGGACCGGTCGGGCGTGGGGGCGGACGAGGTGAGCGGGACGCTCGGCGGTGTCGGTGGGTTCGGTGGACATTCCGGGGAGTCTACCGCTCACGGCGCGGCGAACCCGGCACGGACGGTTGGTTTCCCGTGAGCACCGCCCGAGTCCTCGATTCCGACAGGGAGCCTGCTACCATGACTGACCGTTTTCGGACGCCCCGGACGAATCGTCGCCCGATCGAAGGCTGGTTGGCCGGCTTCCAGGATCAGGCTTGATTCCCTCCACGGGACGACCGAGGATCGAGAACCGAACGCCGTGCCGTCGGTTCAGCCCGTTCGGAGTCGGGACTTCATCGGATCCGATGGGGTTTCCCGGAATCCTGAACCTTCCGGTTCGTTCAACGTCCACAGATTTCTGGCTCGACCCGTCCACTGCATCGATCCGAGCACTTCCAGCTCGACCAGGCCATTCCGAGAGGCAACCCAGATGACCACTTCAGACCTGCTCCTCCGTCGCGTCGCCGTTCCGGCCCTGATCCTCGCCGCGATCGCGGGCTGCGACCAGTCCGGAGACAAGTCCACCAAGGCGCCGGCCACCACCTCCGAGGTCGCCACCGCGGACGCCAAGCCCGCCACGACCGATGCCACGGCCACCAAGCCCGCCCCGAACCGGCCTTCGATCGCCGAGAAGAACGACGCGATCAACTCCACGGCGGCCTCCGCGAGCGGCCTGACCACCGCCACCGCCACCGCCGCGGCCACCGCGGGCAAGGGCAAGGGCAAGGCTGACACCGGTGCCGCGATCCCGACCATCGGCAACGCGGACGACACGATGGCCCTCGACATGAGCTTCGATCCGCCGAAGCTCGACCTCGGCATCATGCAGCCGGGCGTGCCCAAGACGGGCACCGTCAAGATCACCAACAACGGCTCCGAGGCGATCCAGATCAAGAAGGCCGTGGCCAGCTGCGGATGCACCACGCCGACCTGGCCGAAGGATCCGATCGGCCCCGGCGAGACCGCCGAGCTGGAGATCACGCTGAAGCCCTCGCTCAAGCAGGGACAGCGACTGAGCAAGCGAGTCACCCTCCAGATGGTCTCGGGCGCCCCGCAGGTCATCACCGTCGAAGGTGAAGTCGGCCTCTTCGTCACCCTCGAACCCGACTTCCTCGACGCGTCGAAGAAGGACATCGAAGGACAGGGCACCGTCGTCCTCGAGAGCGCGGACGAGACCCCGTTCATGATCATCTCGGCCGATCCGCCGGTCGTGACCGGTCTCGGCGACGAGAAGTCCCTCAGGCACGAGCTCGCGATGGACTGGGATGCCTGGGAGACCGCCGGCCGACGCCCCGCGATCAAGTTCACCACCGATCACCCCAACGCGCCCGAGCTCAGCGTCACGGTTCGCCGCGCCATCTCGCGTGACAAGCCGCTGCCGCCCTCGAGCGTCGTCGATCGCCCGATCGCCAGCAAGCTCGTCTCCGCCGCCCAGGGCAACGACGTCGATGGCGTGAAGCGCGCGATCGAGGCCGGTGACAAGCTCGACGCCTCGTCCCTCGGTGGCATGACCGCCCTTCACTGGGCCGCCAAGAACGGCAACGCCGAGATCATCGGCCTGCTCCTCGAAGCCGGTGCCGACGTGAACGCCGGCAACAAGGTCGGCAAGACCGCCGTCGCCCTCGCCGCCGAGAGCGGGCAGATCGAGGTCCTGCGAAGCCTGATCGAGAAGGGCGGCAACGTCGACTCGACCGACGAGATCGGTGGCACGCCGCTGCTCTGGGCCGCGGCGCTGTCCAAGAACCCCGAGACCGTCGCCTTCCTCATCGAGAAGGGCGCGAACGTCAACGTGATCGACAGCAACGGCATGACTCCGCTCATCTGGGCCGCCGGCATCGGCCAGCCCGAGGCGGTCGGAATGCTGATCGACAAGGGGGCGGATCTCGAAGTCGTCGAGATGCACCAGAAGGAGACCGCACTCATGCGGGCCGCCCGCATCGGCAGCGTCGAGAGCCTGAACCGGATCCTCGCCGCGAAGCCCGATCTCGCCAAGGCCAACATGCTCGGCCAGACCGCGATGATCATCGCCGCGGGTTCCGCACCGGTCGACAAGCTTCAGGCCCTCGTGGATGCCGGTGCCGACCTCGGCGCTCGGGACACCCGCGGCTGGTCGGTGCTCGACCACGCCCGGGCCCGCACCGATGCCAACCGCGCCGCGGTCATCGAGTTCCTGACGTCCAAGGCCCCGGCGGAGGTGCGAGACGCCGACCCGATCGTCGGCGGCTGATCCGACCTCGCCAGAGCGATCCAGAATCCACCGCCCGCCGGAGTCTTCCGGCGGGCGGTGTCTTTGGGAGGCGGCGTATCGCGGTACGATGTGCGACTCGGAAGAACGCCTCATCCGCCTTCGACTTCGGATTCCTCGCCGATGACCACCCCGATCGACTCCGCGTACGACCGCCTGCTCGCCATCAGCCGCGAGACGGGCCTGCTGGGATCGATCGACGGCCTGCTCGGCTGGGATCAGGAGACCACCATGCCGCCGGGCGGCGCGACGCATCGGGCGAAGCAGCTCTCGCTGATCGCGCGACTCGCGCATGAGCGGCTCGCGTCGAGCGAGGTCGGCGACCTGCTGACCGCGTGCGAGGACGCGATGGACGTCGCCGCCGACACCGTCGAGGCCGCCAACGTCCGCGCGATCCGCCACGACCACGACCGCGCCGTTCGGCTGCCCTCCTCGCTCGTCGAGGAGATCGCCGCGACCGCGAGCACCGCGCAGCACGAGTGGGCCGAGGCACGTGCCGCCAGCGACTTCGGGCGCTTCCGGCCGTGGCTCGAGAAGACCGTCGAACTTTCGCGACGCAAGGCCGAGTGCTACGGATGGGCGAGTGACGGCGAGCCTTGGGACGCGCTCGCGGAGGACTACGAGCCCGGTTGCACCGCCGCCGGCGTGGCCGCGGTCTTCGGCCCGCTTCGAGATCGGCTGCGCGGACTGCTCGAAGAGCTGGCCAACGCACCCACGCGACCTTCCGGCCGGCTCGACGAGATCGAACTGCCCGAGGCGGCGCAGATGGCCTTCTCGCGGGACGTCGCCGGTGCGATCGGCTTCGACTTCTCGCGAGGCCGACTCGACCGCTCGACGCATCCGTTCTGCGGCGGCTCGCACTGCGACGACGTCCGCATGACGACCCGCTTCCATCCCGCGATGGTCACCGACGCCCTCAGCAGCACGATGCACGAGAGCGGCCACGGCATGTACGAGCAGGGACTGCCGTACGAGCACGTCGGCACGCCGTGCGGCCAGAGCGTCTCGCTCGGCATCCACGAGAGCCAGAGTCGCATGTGGGAGAACCAGGTCGGCCGCAGCGCGTCGTTCTGGAACTGGGCGGCCCCGCGGCTGGCGACGCATTTCGGCGACGCCGTCGCCGGCATCGACGCCTCGCTTGCGTACCAGTCGTCCAACCGCGTCGAGCCGGGCTTCATCCGCGTCGAGGCCGACGAGGCGACCTACAACATGCACGTCATGATCCGCTTCGAACTGGAGCGGGGGCTCATGACCGGCGACCTCCCCGTCGGCGACCTTCCCGCCGCCTGGAACGAGAAGTACCGCGAGTACCTCGGCGTCGAGGTTCCCGACGATCGACGTGGCTGCCTGCAGGACATCCACTGGTCGATGGGCGCGCTCGGGTACTTCCCGACCTACACCCTCGGCAACCTCTACTGCGCCCAGTTCTTCGAGGCGGCGTGCGAGGCGATCCCCGGACTCGTCCAAGGGTTCGGCGAGGGTCGATTCCAGCCGCTGCTCGACTGGCTCCGCGAGAACATCCACCGTCACGGGCGTCGCTATTCGCCGGCGCAGCTCTGTGAGCGGGTGACGGGTCGGCCGCTGTCCGCCGATCCGCTCATGCGACACCTCGAGGCGAAGTTCCGCCCCCTCCACGGGATCTGATCCCGACCATCCGGCGCACGGCGCCAGCAACTCCATGTCGACCAACGACGCCATTCGGAACGTCGCGATCATCGCGCACGTTGATCACGGCAAGACCACTCTCGTCGACGCGATCCTCGCGCAGTCGGGCATCCTGCGGGAGGGCGGGGACGCGTGCGTCCTCGACTCGAACCCGCTGGAGCGCGAGCGGGGGATCACGATCCTCTCGAAGAACTGCGCCGTCGACTGGACCTTCGACGACGGCACGGTCATGCGGATCAACATCATCGACACGCCCGGCCACGCCGACTTCGGCGGCGAGGTCGAGCGGGTGCTCCGAATGGCCGACGGCGTGCTGCTGCTCGTCGACGCCGCCGAGGGCCCGATGCCGCAGACCCGCTTCGTGCTCGGCAAGGCGCTCTCGATCGGCCTTCGCCCGATCGTCGTCGTGAACAAGTGCGACAAACCCGATGCCCGAATCGACGAGGTGGTCGACGCGGTGTTCGACCTGCTCGTCGACCTCGGCGCCGACGACCAGGCCCTCGACTTCCCGGTGCTTCATGCGTCCGGGCGCGATGGATGGGCGGTGCCGGATCACACCGACGAGGCGGCCCGCGCCCGCGGCGTGCGGCCGCTGATCGACGTCGTGCGATCGCGGATCCCCGCCCCGTCGGATCCGATCGACGCGCCGCTCCGCATGCAGGTCACCTCGCTCGACCGCAACGACTTCGTCGGCCGCATCGTCATCGGCCGCGTCACCAGCGGCGTCATCCGGGCCGGCATGCCGGTGGTGCTCCACGGCGAGTCGGCTCCGAAGCAGACCCGCATCGGTCGCGTGCTCGCGTTCGAGGGACTGGGGCGGCGTGAGACCGAGGAAGTCCGGGCCGGCGATCTCTGTGCCATCGAAGGTCTCGAGAACGCGGGCATCGGCGACACGATCACCTGCCTGACCGATCCGATCGCGATGCCGCGGGTCGCGGTCGACGAACCGACCCTGCACATGCTGTTCCGCGTGAACGACGGACCGCTCTCGGGTCGCGACGGCAAGTTCGTGACCAGCCGTCAGATCCGCGATCGTCTCGATCGGGAACTCGAAGCGAACGTCGCGCTCCGGGTCGAGCCGGGACCGAGTGCGGAGAGCTTCAAGGTGTCGGGTCGCGGACTTCTTCACCTCGGCGTGTTGCTCGAACAGATGCGCCGCGAGGGCTACGAAGTCGTGGTGGGGCGGCCCGAGGTCGTGCTCCGCGAGATCGACGGCGTGCTGCACGAGCCGTGGGAACGCCTGACCGTCGACGTGCCGCCCGACTCCGCGGGCAGCGTCATCGAGCAGGTCGGTTCGCGGGGCGGCGAGATCACCAACGTCGACCCGGTCGGCACCCGGACCCGCGTCGAAGGACTCATTCCCGCCCGCGGTCTCATCGGACTCCGCACCCGTCTCCTCAACGCATCCGGTGGCGAGGCGGTCACGCACCACACCTTCGACTCGTGGCGGCCCGCCGGTCCGGCCCGTCGCGACCGCGCCAACGGCGTCATGGTCTCGCTCGAGACCGGTCGCGCCACGACCTACTCGCTGCTGTCACTGTCGGAGCGGGCGGTGATGTTCGTCGAACCCGGTGACGAGATCTTCGAAGGCATGATCGTCGGCGAGAACAGCCGCGAGAACGACCTCGACGTCAACCCGACCAAGGCCAAGGCGTTCTCGAACATGCGCGAGGCCAACAAGGATGCGACCGTCGTCCTCAAGGCCGCGCGGCGGATGAGCCTCGAAATGGCGCTCGAATACATCGCGAGCGACGAAGCGGTCGAGATCACGCCGACGTCGATCCGCATGCGGAAGATCATCCTGAGCGAGGCCGAACGGCGACGCCAGTCGCGGAACGAGCGGGCACGAGCGGCAGGAGCAGCGACTTGACGGATCGAACGATCGGGCTCGGCGGGGGATTCATGACGCCCGACGGTGGTGGCGGGGGCGCTTCCCCGATCGTCCGCGGCTACGAGATCCACGAACGCCTCGGCGAAGGTGGTTTCGGCGAGGTCTGGCGAGCGACCCGGCTTGATCCGGGGCCACGGGTGGTCGCGGTCAAGATTCTGCGGACCCGCGTCGCGACCGAGCGTGACGCCGATCGCTTCCGCCGCGAGGCGAGGCTGCTCGCACGACTCGAGCATCCCGGCATCGCGGCGGTGCTCGACTCCGGCACGCTCGGCGATGGGCGCCCGTGGTTCGCGATCGAGTTCGTCGACGGCCGCCCGCTCGGCGAAGTCGTGGCGGGGGACTGTTCGATCGAGGACGGACTCGGGATGCTGCGCGACGCCTGCGACGCGATCGCCCACGCGCACGCCCGCGGCATCGTCCACTGCGACCTCAAGCCCGCGAACATCCTCGTCTCTGGTGGTCCCGGGAACCGGGTGGTCAAGGTCATCGACTTCGGCGTGGCGCGGCTGCACGAGGGCGACGAGCCCGGCCGCACCATGACTGTCACCGAGACCGGCGGGGTGCTCGGCACGCCCGCGTACATGGCGCCCGAGCAACTCATCTCGGGGGAGATCGACACGCGGGTCGACGTCTGGGCGATGGGCGTCATCCTGGCGGAGATGCTGGCGGGGCGCCGACCGTTCGCGGTGTCCGACGCCGACGGCGGCATGCTTGAGGAGCAACGTCGCATTCGCGAGGAGGAGCCGACCTCGCCGAGCGGCGGGCTCACCACGATGCGTCGGCGCGAGCCGGCCGAAGCGGCGGCGCTCGCCGCACGACGCGGGCGCGAGATCGATGCGTTCGTCCGCGAATTGCGGCGTGAACTGGACTGGGTCGTCCTTCGATGCGTGGCTCGACGCCCCGACGATCGCTACGCGTCGATCGCGGCGCTCGGCGCCGAACTCGATCGCTACCTGCGACACGAGCCGCTCGAGGCCGGGCCACCGGGTGCGGCATATCGCATGCGGAAGTTCGTTCGCCGGCACCGCGTGGGTGTCTCGGTCGCGGTCTCCGTGCTCCTGCTTCTGATCGCAGGCATCGCCGGTACGAGCTGGGGCCTGCTCAAGGCCACACAGGCGGCCGAGGCCGAACGACTCGCCCGCCAGTCCGCGGAACGACGTCTCGACCAGTTCAGCGAGATCAATGCGCTCAATCGACGCATCCTGACCGCGGTCGATCCGGATGTCGCCCGCGGACTGGATACGAGCCTGCTCGAACGGACGATCGAGTCGAGCGTCGAGCTCATTCCCGACGATGCGGATCCGCTGGTGCGGTCGCAGCTTCATCTGACGCTCGGCGAGGCGTCGTCGCATCTGGATCGCGATGATCGAGCGTTGGAACTGATGCGCACGAGTCTTGATGAAGCACGCCGATCAGCGACGAACGACGGCGAGATCGCGGGACTCACCGACGAACTCGGCATCGCGGACATCGAGGCGAGTCTCGGCAAGGTTCTCATCGATGCATCTTCGGGACTCGACAGCCAGACGCGGGCCGCCATGCGATCGGAAGCGGAATCGAAGCTGCGTCACGCGATCGAGATCAACGAGCGGGAGTTGGGGCCGGATCATGTCCGACCGCTGCAGGATCGAGCGAATCTCGCGAGGCTCATGATGTTCACAGGGCGCCTCGAAGAGGGACTCGAACTGCTTCGCGACGTGCACGCCCGACGTCTGACGTTGTTCGGGCCGGATGCGAAGGCGACGCAGGGTTCGGCGTCGCTGCTGTCTGAGATCCTGATCAAGCTCGGCCGCGGCACGCCGAGTCGGTATGAGGAAGCCGCGGCGGTGGTGCGGGAACTGCTCGGCGAGCTGCCCGATCCATCCGATCCGGATCTCTCACCGACCGCTCTTCTTCTGCTCAACAACCTCGCGATCGCGGAGAGTCGACTGGGCAACCAGACGGAGCGACTGAGACTGCTCGACGGGATCGCGGATCGCATCGCGCCGCTGTTCGGCGAAGACAGCACCGTGACGCTGACCGTTCAGTACAACCACGCCACGACGCTGATCGACCGCGGTCGATTCGAGGAGGCCAGCCGTACGCTGGAACGCTGCCTCGCGGGCTACCGTGCCCGCACGTCCGCGGGGTCGACACAGGTCGTTCGCACGCTCGGAAGACTCGGCCAGTCCGCCAGACTCGACGGAGATCGAGCTGCGGCGGAGGCATGGTTCCGAAGGGTCGTGGACGAGTCCGGAACCGCAGCGGCGGACGACGCGGTCCCGGCGGCGATGAGGAACGAGCGGCATCTGGACGCGGCTGGCGCCTGCCTGCAACTGAGTTCGCTGGCGAGGTCCGAAAGCCGGATCCCCGAGGCACGGCAATGGCTGGATCGCGCCCGCGGACATCTGGATTCGGTGCCGGACGATCCGATGCTCGCCGGCCTGCTGGCCGCCGAGTCGATCGAGGTGGCGCTCGCGGATCCGAGCCGGCCGGTCGGGACCGACGACCAGCATCCTGACCCGGAGCTCGTCGAGGAACTCGACCAGCACCGGAACCGGATCGACTCGACCCTTGAGAATCTGCCCGAAGCCCTGCGTCGGGAGCGAGCGACGATGCTTCTGGCCGGCGGTCGACTTGCCTGGCACCGGGGCGGCGACCCGGAAGAGAGTGCGGCGCTCGCGGCGGAGATCGAGTCGTTGCTCGCCGAGGACGGCACGGTGTCGAGCCAACCTCTGGCCGAGGCGCTGGCGGCATGGCGAGCCGAGTTCGCAGACGCCGCGAGCGTCAAGACGCCGGCGTCACCATCGACGGAGTGAGGCAACGGGAGAAGGACGGCCGGGGGCCAAGGCAGGTGCCGGGAGCCCGAGAGGGCATTCCCGCCCCATTGGCAATTTGACATAACACACATTAT
>CAYZSH010000013.1:0-28066 GCA_964481025.1 uncultured Isosphaeraceae bacterium | reverse complement strand
ACGATGCTCGACTACATCAACATGAACCTCGATCGGCACATCATCACGACCGAGGACCCGATCGAGTACTACCACTATCACAAGAAGTCGATCGTCAACCAGCGTGAGCTCGGTTCCGACGTGCCGACCTTCTCCGAGTCGCTCCGCCGAGCCCTCCGTCAGGACCCCGACGTGATCCTCGTCGGCGAAATGCGTGACCTCGAGACCATCGAGGCGGCGATCGCGGCCGCGGAAACGGGCCACCTCGTGTTCGCGACCCTGCACACCACGGGTGCCTCGGGCACGATCAACCGAATCATCGACGCCTTCCCGGTGGATCAGCAGGCCCAGGTCCGCGTCCAGCTCTCGGTGGCGCTGATCGCCGTGCTCAGCCAGCAGCTGCTCGCCCGGGTCGACAAGCCCGGCCGCGTGGCGGCTTACGAGTTCCTCGTGGTCACGCCCGCCATCTCGAACCTCATTCGAGAGAACAAGACCTTCCGCATCGACTCCGCCATCCAGACCGGCAAGAAGTACGGCATGCAGCTTCTGGACGACCACCTCTGGTCGCTCTACCAGAAGGGGCTGATTTCGGCGGAGGAGATGGTGGACAAGGGGAAGGATGCCAACGATCTGACCCAGAAGGTCCATCGTTCGGGTGGCACGGTCGGTCGGACCGAGCTCGATACGGCCGCGGACGAAGAAGCCAACGCCTGAACTCGGGGGGGACATGGTCCGGATGGCCGAAGTTCCCGCTGGATGGCGGATGGGCTGATCCGGCAAATGCAGTTGTCGCACGAAAAGCGGCCTTTCAAGGCAGGCAACACCTGTGTGTTGATGTCGTATAGGCTGTCGTCCGACCGCGCGAAACGTCCTTCAGGGCGTGGAGGCCGGCCTGGAATCCGGGCGGGTCGGTGTGGTTGGCGGTGCGGGCTCGCCCTTGGCGGCGGGACCCGTGCTTCGTGCTGAGTCGCCCCGACGGTCGGGGTGGATCCGTCCCCGGGAGATCGGGGACTCGACGAACGCGGCCGAGGGTCGCGGATCCGGTTCTCGGAGCCACGCAGGCACATGGCGAAGCTCAGCACCAGTGAACTCAAGGGAAGAAAGCTCGGTCGAGCCCTCACGAAGATGGGTGTGGTCACCCGTGAGCAGGTTCACGAGGCTCTGGCGATCCAGCAGCAGAATCCGGCCCGCAAGATCGGCCAGATCCTGATCGAGCTCGGGTATGCCACCGAAGCCGATGTTCAGGACGCGCTCGCGGGACAGGCCGGCATCGAGCGGATCTCGCTCAAGGATCGGGAGATCACCGAGGAGGCGATCGCCGCGATTCCGCCGAACACCGCCGTCACCTACCAGATCGTTCCGGTCAAGTACGACGCCGCGAGCAAGGCGATCGCCGTCGCCATCAAGAGCCCGGACAACTTCGCCGCGGTCGACGACCTCCGCAACCTGCTCGGCTTCCGCAAGGTGAAGACCGTGCTCGCGCCGCCCGAGGAGATCGACGCGATCATCGCCGAGCACTACGCCTCGAAGGGCAGCGGCTTCGGCGAGATCTACGCCGAGGCCGGGAAGTCCGCGGCGATCGCATCGCTGGAGGGTCGGGGCGACTCCCTCGACATGGAGACGCTGGCTGCCGCCGCCGGCGACAACGCGATCGTGCAGCTGGTGCAGGAGGCGCTCCTGATCGCGATCCGCGACAAGGCGTCGGACATCCACTTCGAGCCCTTCGAAGAGGAGTTCCGGATGCGGTACCGCATCGACGGCGTCCTCTACGAGATGACGCCGCCGGACAAGCGGCTCGCGCTGCCGATCGTCAGTCGCGTCAAGGTCATGGCGAAGCTCGACATCGCCGAACGGCGTCTGCCGCAGGACGGCCGCATCGAGATGGACCTTCCCGGTCTCTCGGTGCCGATCGACCTCCGCGTCTCGGTCCTGCCGACCATGTTCGGCGAGTCGGTCGTGATGCGTGTGCTCGACCGTTCGAACGTCCAGCTCAGCCTCGACCGGGTCGGGCTCCGCGACGACGATCTCGAACGGGTCCGCACTCTCATCGGAAAGCCCAACGGCATCGTGGTGGTCACCGGTCCGACCGGATCGGGCAAGACCACCACGCTCTACGCGGCGCTCAACGAACTCAACGAGCCGGGTGTGAAGATCCTCACCGCCGAGGACCCGGTCGAGTACGACATCGACGGCCTCATCCAGTGCCAGGTGAACGTCGATCAGGAACTCACCTTCGCCCGTCTTCTGCGTTCGTTCCTTCGACAGGACCCCGACGTCATCCTCGTGGGCGAGATTCGAGACCTCGAGACGGCGCAGATCGCGATCCAGGCGTCGCTGACCGGCCACCTCGTGTTCTCGACGCTCCACACCAACGACGCGCCGAGCTCGATCCTCCGTCTGGTGGACCTCGGCGTCGAGAGCTTCCTCCTCACCGCGACCATCGAGGCGATCGTCGCGCAGCGACTCGTGCGACGCATCTGCAACAAGTGCAAGGAGGAGTACATCCCGACCGAGGAGCAGCTCATGGAGCTCTCCCTGCTGCCCTCCGACGTCCAGGGGCGGACCTTCTATCGCGGCCGGGGTTGCGGCGAATGCAACAACACCGGCTACCGAGGCCGCATGGCGTTGTTCGAGATCATGGGGATGGACGACGCGCTTCGCGAGCTCGTCATGTCGCAGGCTTCCACCGCGGTGCTGCGGTCCGAGGCGAAGCGGCGTGGCATGCGGACGCTTCGCGAGTCCGGCCTGCTCTCGATCTACGAAGGACAGACGACGATCGACGAGGTGGTCCGCGAGACCATCACCGAAGACTGACCCGGCGACCGGCGGCCTGAAGGTCGCCGGTCGTCCGTTCCGACCGCCGCGGTCGCCTGCGACCGCCGCTTCCCCCGAGGGGCCAGCGACCCCGAGCCAGCCACATCGGCCTTCCGGCCGACGAGGAACTTCAGATGCCGACCTTCCAGTACGAAGCCGTCAATGCCGCGGGCAAGGCCCAGAAGGGCGTGATCGAGGCCTCCAGCAAGGAGGACGCGCAGTCGCAGCTCAAGAGTCAGGGCTTCTTCCCGACCTCGGTCGAGGAGTCCAAGCTCAAGGGCCGTGCCGCCAAGGCGCAGAAGGAGAAGGGCAAGGCGCCCAAGGGTGCGAAGAAGAAGGGCGGCGGCTTCAGCCTCAGCATCGGCAAGGTCAACACCAAGAAGATGACGACCTTCACCCGGCAGCTCTCGACGCTGCAGGACGCAGGTCTGCCGCTGCTCCGCTCGATCCAGATCCTTGAATCGCAGCAGCGTCCCGGGAAGCTCAAGACCGTGCTCGGCGGCGTGGCCGAGGACGTCGAGTCGGGTTCGTCGCTCTCCGAGGCGATGGCGAAGCATCCCAAGGCGTTCGACCGGCTGTACTCCAAGATGGTGGCGGCCGGCGAGGTCGGCGGTGTGCTCGACATCATCCTCCAGCGTCTCGCGGACTTCATGGAGAAGGGCGAGCGGCTCAAGCGACGCATCAAGGGTGCGCTCATCTACCCGGCGGTGGTCATCTCCATCGCGGTGCTGATCGTGACCGGCATCATGTACTTCGTGATCCCGAAGTTCCAGGAGATCTTCAACGACTTCGACGTCGAGCTCCCGGGACTCACGCTGTGGCTCGTGGACACCTCCAAGTGGGTCGCGGGCAACGCGAGCGACGACCAGACCGTGCCGGGCGCGGTGTGGATCCTGCTGTCGCCGTTCATCCTGTTCGCCTTCTACAAACTCATACGCGTGACCGGTCCGGGCAAGGCCGCGACCGACATCGTCTTCTCCCGGCTCCCGGTGCTCGGCAATCTGATACGCAAGACCTCGATCGCCCGCTTCACGCGAACGCTCGGCACGCTCATCAGCGCGGGTGTGCCGATCCTCGAGGCGATCCTCATCACCCGCGACACCTCGGGCAACTACATCTACGAGCAGGCCCTCACCAAGGTCCACGACTCGATCCGCGACGGCGAGACGTTCGCCGGGCCGCTCCGCGAGGCGAAGGTGTGCGACCCGATCGTGGTCAACATGATCGACGTCGGTGAGGAGACCGGTGACCTCGACATCATGCTCATGAAGATCGCGGACAACTACGACGAAGAGGTGGACGTCGCGGTCGCCTCGCTCCTCTCGCTGCTCGAACCGTTCATGGTGGTCATCCTCGGCGGCATCGTCGGCGCGATCGTGCTCGCGCTCTTCCTTCCGCTCGTCAAGATGATCGAGTCGGTCTCGCAGTCCAAGTGATCACCGCGGGTCCGCCCGCCGTCGATCCGGTCCTCCGACCGGATCGACGGGGGCGGGCGACGCCGGGAGGGCCGTCATGGTCACCGTCGCCAACACGATCGACATCCGGAATCGACGCCGCTTCTCGCGCGGCTTCACGGTGGTCGAGATGCTCGTGACCGTCGCGATCATCATCACGCTGGTCGGCATCCTCGTGGTCGGCCTGACCCAGGCCTCGGGCGCCGCGCAGCGGGCCCAGACCAAGTTCCTCATGAACTCGATGGCCGCGGGACTTGCTCAGTTCAAGGGCGATCACGGCTACCTGCCGCCGGTGCTGGGTGACAACGGCACGCCCAACAACCTGCCGGGCTGGTCGCGCGACGTGTTGGGGCCGCCGTTCTGCGGCAGCTGTCCCAACATCGACCTTCGCCAGTCGTGGTTCTCGGTCACCACCCCGGCCGAGTACCTCCTCGGATACGGCGACCGCACCGCCGATGGCTACGGCATCGTCGGCGACATCATGCAGGCCAACTCCGACTCGCCCGGCTACATCGAGACGCCGCCGCTCGGCTTCCGGGCGCCGGGCAGCGACGGGGCGTGGGGCGCGATCGTCAATCCGCGTTCGGGCTTCGGCTCGCTTCCGGGTGTGTTCGCGGCTCGGAATCCTGGAAATGCCGGTCTTCCGTACGTCCCCAATCCGACCCAGCCCAACGCGGCGGCGAACAACGTACGGGTCCGCGGTCGGATCTATGGCCCGTACCTCGAACTCAAGGACGCGAACCTGCTCGGGGGTCTTCGTCCCGACGGCACCATCGCGCGTCCCGAGGACGAAGACTACGACATCCGCCCGAAGGTGATCCTCGACTACTGGGGCTCGCCCATCCGTTACTACCGCCGTCCCTACCTCGGCTTCGATCCCTCTGCCGAGGTCTCGAATCAGCTCACGCTCGGCGATGTCTTCGCGCTTCGGCCGTGGGAGTTCGAGGCGAGCGAGGTCGCTGAGTCCGCGGCCGACGCCAACGGCGATGCCGCGACGACTCCGGGACTGAAGTCCGCGGGCTTCGCGCTTCTGAGCGAGGGGGCCGATCGACGAACCTCCAACGATCGGCGCCGCGACGATCAGGAATACAACGCCGACACCCTCGTGGAGCTTGGTCCATGACGACCCCGATCCTCCGAGTCCGATCCCGTTCCCGCCGCACCATCCAGGGCGACACCCGTCGCACGAGCCGTCGCACCAGCGGCTTCACGCTCGTCGAACTGGTGGTGGTGGTCGGAATCATCATCGCGCTCCTGTCGCTCGTGCTGGCGGTGAGCACGCTGCTCATCCAGCAGAACGAGGCGCGACAGCTCGAAGCGGCGTTCGCGAACCTCGAGACCGCGATCCAGGAGTACGAGCAGACGGTGGGCCGGCCCATCTCCTTCCAGGATCGTGCCGATCCGGACGGGGCCTGGGACATCTCGCGTTCCGCGGATCTCGGGGTCACGGGTTCGGTCGAGACCCCGTACGACCAGAGTGCGCTGACCGGTGTCACCTGTCCGCCGTGCTCGGCCAACTCCGAACCCAACAACTACCGGGGCTGGAGCAAGTTCACGGTGCGACTGATGTCGCTGCTTCGTGGCACGCAGTCGGCCGAGGACATCATCGCTCGACTCGATCCTTCGCTCTTCGTGCCGGTGAAGCAGGCGAACGGTCAGCCGCTCATCAACGACCAGGCGCTCTCGACGCTCATCGATCCCTGGGGCGCACCGGTCGCGGTCGTCTTCCCGGGGCGTCAGTGGAGGGAGGGCGATTCGCCCGACAAGCTCGACGCCGACGGCACGATCCGGACGTACATGGAGACCAAGATGGGCATCTGCCGCAACGGCAAGGTGCTCTTCGTGAGTGCCGGACCCGATGGCGACATCGGCTGCCGCGGCGGGGCGTGCGGTCAGACCGGACCCCGCTACGAGGCGACCCTCGACAACATCTACTCCTACAAGCCGGGAACCCCGTGATGACGAGACGTTCTCGACATGCTCGCGCGGTCCGTCGGGCGGCCTTCACCATCATCGAACTGCTGGTGGTGATGGGCATCCTCGTGCTGCTCGCCGTGCTCACGGGGATCAGCGTCAGCGGCGTCAGCCGCGAGGCGAGGCTGAGCTCGGGGGTCAATCAGGTCGTCGCCGCGCTCGGCTCGGCCCGGGCCTTCGCGATCCAGAACAACGCCACGGTCATGGTCACCTTCACGGTGAACGTGGATCCATCGCGACTGGGCGAGGGTGAGATCGTCGAGGTGGTGCTTGCGAAGGCGACCGGCGAGATCACCACCCGCTACGGGTCGAATCAGTGGTACGACGAGCGGTACGCGCCGGTCCCCGGTCTTCCCGCGGTCGAACTGCCTCGGGGCATCAAGGTCGCCGGGCCGCTCAACACCGCGTACAACGGCGCGCCGGGCGGCTGGGGTGACGGCGACGAACTCTGGGTGAGCCAGCCCGGCGGTCGCTGGTCGCTCGCCGATGACTGGAACGACGACGGCGTGCCGGAAGTCGTCACCAACGAGATCGGTCGCCAGATCTGCGTCATCTTCGGCCCCGACGGCACGATGGTGACCCGCAACGTGCAGGGTGCCGGAGGTTCGGGCGCCGTGGTGTGGCCGTACCTCGACGCCGATCGCAACCGCACGCCGATCATCATCAACCACAACGGCTACGGCGGGGTGCTTCAGTACGTCGCCTACGACGCGGTGGGTGACGAGGTCGACAACCACCCCGTGCAGTGGCTGGCGGTGTACGACGACGAGGCGTTGCGCAAGGCCCGCGGCGACACCAACTGGGGCGGGGAGAACGGCGAGGATCTTCGCAACAGCGAGATCACCGCGTGGGTCGAGCAGTTCGGCGTCCCCATCTTCTTCAACCGGTACACCGGGGTCGCGGAGGTCTCCAAGCCATGATGATCACCGCTCGTTCGCCCTTCGCCGGTGCTTCGGTCCGGCGAGGTTTCTCGCTCATCGAACTGCTGCTCGCGATCTTCATCCTCGGCGTGGGCATCATCTCGGTGGCCGCGGTCTTCCCCGCCGGCATCATCCAGCAGCGTCGCACGCAGGACGACGTGCTCGGCCCGGTCATCGCCGAGGCCGCGATGGCGACCATCCGCTCCAAGGTCTCGCAGTCGGACTTCGGGACCTTCGAGGAGTTCGGGATCGCCGGGTCCGCCTCGTTCTCCTTCCTCCAGGGCGAGTTCCCCAACAGCTGGCTCGATCCGCTCGACGCCTACACGCAGGTGGGGGACTGGCCGTGGCTGCGGCCGTCGATGGCGGCGGTGCCCGAAGGCGAGTCGCCGCTTGGCGCCTCCTACGCGGGCGATATCGATCTCTTCAGCGCCCGTTACGCCCGCGAGCGTGGATACGGCAGCGACACCTACGGCGCCAGCATCTCGAACTGGGGTGACTGGGCGACCACCGAGCTCTCGCTGTTCCAGGGCTCGACGCCGCTCTTCGGTTCCAACTACTCGACCAACCCCGGGAACGGGGATCCCGGGGCCTTCCTCTTCGGCATTCCGTTCAACCGCGCGAAGTTCGGCCTCTTCCGCGACGGTGACGATCCGCTCGTCACGATCACGCAGGAGGAGCGCTTCTGGCCCGCGGGCACGGGTTACGGCGGCGGGCTGGAACGCCCGCAGTACGCATGGGACTGCATGTTCCGGCGATTCCAGGGGCGCGTGCAGGTCGCGATCTTCGTCTACCGGGTCACGGTGGCGAATGCGCCGGGCGGCTATGCGGTCTGTCAGGACGGCGGCACCACGACGCTGAGTCGCGACGCCAACCGTCCGCCGATGCCGGCTCGAATCGATTTCATCGCCAACGTCGGTGGTGTCAACTATCGCACGCTGCTTCCGCGCGGCGCGGACTCGACGCCCGACGTGCTCGACGGCAACGATTCGAACCGAAACGTCGTCCTCGGCACCAACCCCGATCTCGGGGCCCCCAACAACCTCATCTCCTTCGATCCGTACTTCGAAGGCTGGCAGTCGCCGGGGCAGTGGATGCTCGATCCCTACGGTCGCATCCATCGCGTGCTTCAGGGGCGTCGCAACAAGCGGCAGGGCCCGGTCCGCCTGACCCGTCCGATCCCGACCCAGACACCATCTCCGTCGCTCGTGAATCCCGCCAACGTCGCCGACTTCGACGCCTGGCAGGAGGCGGTCGACGAGGTGCGATCGATCTGGTTCATCCCGCCGAACGATCGGCGCGGGATCGGACTCGAACCCATCTACGTCACCGTGAGGGATCTGTGATGACCGACATCCACGCCTCCGGCCGGTATCGAACGCATCGTGGCGGCTTCACGCTCACCGAACTCATGGTGGCGGTGGTGGTCCTGCTGGTCATCATCCTTGCGGTGGGCCGCATCTTCGGCACCGCGAGCCAGGTGGTGAAGAACGGCGAAGCGACCGCCAACATCCTTCAGGAGACGGCGGCGGTCGAGCAGCTCATGCGCAACGACCTCGATCGGATCTCCGACGAGGGATTCCTGATGGTGCAGTGCGTGGCGGTCCGCAACGACGCGGGCGGCCAGCTGCTCGATCCGACGCTTCCGCCCGGCCACATCTTCCGCTGCGATCAGATCGCGTTCGTCGCCGACGATCTCGCGATCAGCCGTCAGACCCAGTCGATGGGCCAGTTCATCGAGAAGGAGCCCGACGGTCAGGGCCGCGTGGACTACCTCGGCCAGACCCTGCCGACGCCGCAGTCCACCGCGAGCGTCCTCTACTACGGGCACGGCATCCAGTTCCCGTTCCTTCCGCAGAACCTCCCGTGGCCCGTCGACATCTACAGCGGTCAGGGCGCGGTCACCGTTCAGCCGTGGTTCCGACCGAACCCGGGACAGGGGCAGCTCGACTTTCAGCGGTGGCCGGGCGGTCAGAACGGCGGGTCGTACAACGCCACCCAGCCGCCTGCCGATCAGTGGACGCTCGCCCGGCAGGAGACGCTGCTGGCCGACGACTATGACGGCGACGCCGGGCACTACATGTCCAAGGTGGTGGGAACCAATCTCTACCGCAACGCCGCGGCGCAGTTCTTCGATCCCACCATGGCCTCCGGACGCGTGGACGTGCTGTCCAACGACATCGGCCGGCTCCGCGACGCGATCCGGGCGCAGGGACCGCAGGGCATCGCCAACGTCCTGTTCAACTATCGCCCCCGTGCCGAGAAGCGGCCGCCGACCCTCGACAAGGCGGACGTGCTGCTCACCACCAACGTGCTCTCGATGAACTGCTCCAACTTCGTCGTCGACTGGACGTGGTCGGACGGCGTGGGTCGCGAGCTCGAACTCGATCTCGATCCGTCCCGCAACCTCAAGGGTGCCATGCGGGGCGTCTCGCACCGCGGTGGCGTGCGGCCGGCGGTTGGTGGCGAGAGTTCGGCGACCGTGACCGAGGCGTCGGGCCGAATGCCCTGGTTCGGACTCGGGTCGCAGTACGGCAATCCCAACCCCGAGGTCGTCAGTGCGACCTCGCAGGTCGGGCAGGGCTTCTACAACGCGCCGATCCGTTTCCATGCCCCGATCGCGTATGACGCCGGCAACGAGATCTTCCAGGGCGGTCCGGGCGCATCCACGCCGTTCGGTGCCGGTTCCAACACCGTGCCGCAGGTGCTCTCGGTCATCGAGCAGCAGGGCCCCGGCGGCGCCGTCATCGACACCCCGATGAACGGCGTCTGGCGGTATCGCGCCTTCTTCGGACTCAACGGCAAGGAGCCGTTCGTCCGGGACGGCGAGAACCGACCGGTCACCACCGCCTCCGTCAACGGCGGTCTGCCGTGGCCGATCTATCGCAGCGACTACACGCCCTGGCCGTCGGCCTTGCGCATCACCGCGACCTTCCACGATCCCCAGGGGGCGATCGAGGGTGGCCGCACTCTGCAGTTCACCATCCCGCTCCCGAAGAGGGTGCAGGATCTCCCGGAGGGCTGAGCATGACGCCGATGTCCGCCCGACGCCGTCGTACCGAATCCATCGATCGCCGAGGCAACACGCTGGTGCTCGTCACCGCGATCCTCGTGCTGCTCGTCATCATCGCCACCGCCTACATCAGCCGCACGCAGGGCGGACGAGTCATCGCCGCCGCGCAGCGCAAGACGATCGATCGCGAGGATCGCGCCGATCTCGCCGCCGGTGTGCTCACCCGCGAGATCGGCGACTCCCTGTTCCCGCGACTCGTGGATCAGGCCGATCCCGGGGTGGCCAACGGCGGGGTGGCGACCTCCTCGTCGCCGCGCCTGTCGCGCCCGTTCTGGGCCGGTCAGAAGCTCGACCGCTACATGGTCGATCCGCAGGTGAACGGCGACGGTGTCCCGATCGCGCCGTACAACTTCGCGCCGTACGAGACCCGGCCGTGGACCAACTGGCCGGACAGCACCAACAATGATGCGGGGGTTCCATTCGGTGCCGGCACGCCCAACGGTGGTCAGCTCTTCGACGCGGCGGGGCTGGCGATCGGTGACGACAACCCCCTGGGCAACCCCGGCTTCGGCGACAGCCGCTGGCTCCGCTCGACCGAGCCTCAGCGGGCGTACGACGCGCTCGGTCGCCTCGGCTTCGACAACGTCACCGGGCAGTCCGGCTTCACGCACTGGTCGCATCTCTCCTGGCCGGCGACGGCGGAGAACGGCTGGCGGGTGTGCTTCGACCTCGACAACGTGGCCCCGGTCTCCGAGGGTGGTTTCACGATCACGACGACCGCGGCGCAACTCGGCGTCGGGGCCGGCACCGACTACCTGAACGTCGGCGTGCCTCTCGCGCTGCAGACCCCGTACGAGCAGTGGCTTCCGGGCGTCGTTCCGTTCCCCTTTGCGGGCGGAGCGAACTTCATTGAAAGACGAGACAAGTGGTTCGGTGCGCCCACGAGGCGTTTCAATCCAAACATCAACATTGGCGTCGTTAACAACGCCAACGCGATGCCGAACTTCATTCGGCTGAACGACCTCGGTCCGAAGCGACATGCGTTCCGTGCGGGCACCGATCGCAACATCGTCGAGCGGACGCTCGCGGATGCGGATGGCGACGGGTTCACCGATTCGTTCTGGTTCCTGCTGCCGGGCGTCAGCGAGGACGGCATTCGTCAGGTGGCGGCGGTGTCGGTCATCGACAACGCCTCGATGGTGGACGTGAACGTCGCGACCCGCTTCGATCGCTGGAGCACCGCCGGACACACCCCTTCGGACATCGCCCTGACGAGCCGACTCGTGCAGCCCGGGGCGCAGGCCACGGCGTTCGGTGCGAACGATGCCGTCTACGATCCGTTCGACACGTGGGTGGGGCTCTTCAGCGATCCCCAGAACGCGTCGCCGGCGAACGGCCTCTGGAACCTGAGCTACGCCTACGACGCGAACTTCGAGGTCCAGCCCGAGACCTTCGCGGCCCCCGAGACCCTTCGCACCGGCTTCGATCCGCTTCGCTTCGGCGACTCGCCCGCGGTGCCGTCGAGCTTCCTGCGGCAGACCGGGGTGCTCAATCAGAACCCGGCGCTCGTCGGCTTCGACGCCCTCGAAGCGCCGTACCGCTCCCTCATGGTCGCCTTCAGCGGCATCGATCCCGGACGAGCCGAGTCCGATCGTCGTCGCTACTTCCATCGTCGTCTCAACAGCGGCGGACTCTTCGTCGACCTCAACCCCGACGGCACGATCAACGGCAACGTCCTGAACGTCCCGCCCCGCGGCTTCACCGACGCGGACGAGCTCGAGCTGCGCATGTTCGCAGCCAGCAACTACGGGCCGGCGGTCTCGACGCTCGAGCGGACCGTCAACGAGCCGTGGAACTACCAGGCCAACTTCCTCCGGTCGTCTCTCGCGCGTTCCGAATCGGTCGAGAACTTCCTCGACTACTTCGACGGACTGGAGAACACCCCGTGGCCGCCCAGCCAGGGCATCGCCATCGGTGACCAGCTTTCCGCCCTCGAACTGCTCCGCGACAACCGGCACCGCATCACGACGTACTCGTCGACCCGGAACGATCTCCGTCCGCTGCATCTTCGGCCGACGGCGCTCTACGACCCGACCTACGACTACGCGTTCGGTCGGCTTCGATCCGACCTCAACTCGCCGCCGAACCCGCAGGCGAACCAACTCGCCTTCGACGTGCGGAAGCAGAAGCTCGACCTTCGGGCGCCGAGCGACACGCCGCTCACCGAGTTCGAGTCGATTCTCTACCGGTACTTCCCCGGTCCCTTCAACGCCCGTGCGTCCGTGCAGGACGAGTCGCAGATCCTGGGCGGCGTCTGGCCCGGTTCGCTCGGCGCCGACTTCCGCGCCCGGGTCGAGATGGATCGTTCCTTCCGATTCCGTACCGAACTCCAGCAGACCATCTCGAAGGCGGCGTCGGCGCTGGTTCGCGACACCGGCGGCGTCCCCTACACGCAGAGCTACCTCGGATCGAACTACGAGGATGTCACGCTGAATCAGCAGGACTACCTGCTGACGCAGCTGCTCGCCGCGAGCTGGTCGGCCAACATCGACACCTTCCGTGATGCGCGGCAGCATCCGACCGTCGGCTACGACTTCGCGTCCGCGGCCGGTTTCGGCGGGGTCGTCGCGATCCCGGCGGACACGCCGATCTTCCCGGACTGGGCACCGCGGCTCGATCAGCAGACCGATTCGTTCCTGCCTGCGGCGCTGCAGAACCTCTCGTTCCCGGGCATGGAGAAGCAGCCGTTCGTGCTCGAGGCGTTCTTCGGTCTCGTGTATCCCGCGAGCACGTTGCAGGACTCAGTTCGTGCCGAACTCCTCGCGGATCAGGGCTATCAGCAGCTCCTGCAGTCGCAGGGCGAACCCCAGCCCGCCCCCGGCACCGACGAGATCCCGTACGGATTCGGCAATGCCGGTGACAAGTGGGTGGATGCGTCCAGCGAGCCCGCGATCATCTTCGCGATCCAGCTCGCCAACCCGTTCGAGGAGCCGGTCCCGCTTCAGGATGTCTTCATCCGGATCGGAGATTCCAATTCCCTCAACCAGTGCCTGAACATCGGCAAGTTGCCGAGTCCGCATCCGCAGGCGTTCGGCAACGGGGATCGGGTCAGCCCGTACTACCTTCCGAGCGAACAGTTCCTCGGGCCGACGTTGCCGGATGCGCCGCGCACCGCGATCGTGTTCGGCATCATTCCTCCCGGCAACGCCGTCGGTGCGAGCTTCGAGGAGGACTTCGGCATGCCGTACGAGGAGTTCCACGGCAAGTGGATGGACTTCCTCGACATCGAGCCCGGCGCCCTCTTCGGATGGGACCCGCAACTGCCGATGGCGCAGCATCAGACGCTCGTCTTCGATGCGTCGCCGCAGACCTTCCTCCGGAACACGCCGGGGAGTGCCGGCCAGGCGTTCGCGCCCGCCATCCCACCGCTCATCGGGTTGCAGCCCGAGCGCTGGTTCCAGAACCCCGATCAGTCGGTGGAGCTTCTGCGCTTCGCGGTCGATCCGGTCGGCGGCGTCGGCACGGGGGGGCTTCCCAGCAACGGTTACCTCTACGCCATCGATCGGCTCGACAACGAACTGACGGGCGAGAAGATCGAGTTCAAGGACCAGATGAAGCGTCTGCTCATGGATGAGCACGCACCGACCATGGAGCAGGAGTTCTCCTTCACCTACGGTGGCCCTCCGTCGCGCAACGAGTGGAGCGGCATCAGGCTCGAAGGCAAGGACATGCTCGTGTCGTGGGTCCGGGCGGGTCGCGCCTGGGGCTGGGACGTCAACCGCAACGGCGTCTACGACATGAACGAGATCAGCCCGCGGTACGTCTACTCGGAGATCCCCGAGAACGACTGGGTGCAGACCGAGGTCGAGGCGGTGGTCGTCGGTCAGGGCACCCGGGACGTCAAGGCGGATCGCCTCTCCTGGGATGATGATCCCGATTCGCCGTGGCTGGCCCGCTCGTACCTCTCGCCGCTCGGGATCATTCCGACCAACACGGGCAATGCCGACGGATCGTTCGCATTCGACTTCGGCACCATTCGGGCGAAGCCCACCCATCTCACCACCGCCACCGCGCTGCAGCCCGGAGGCGTGGAGCCGTTCACCGTCGACTACGACGCCGGCTTCCCGGTCCTCGAGAACGGGACCGTGCGGTCGGGGGTCGATGCCAGTGGATGGCCCGGGCGTCCCGCCTCCGCCTATCGGTGGGTGCTGATGGACAACGGTCAGGCGCCCGACGAGCAGAAGGACTCCCGTCGCTCCGTCACGCTCATCGGCGCAGACGGCAACAACAACGGCGTCGATGACGGACTCGAGGGGTACCAGCGGGTCTGGCTCGAGCGTGACCAGTGGGCGTATCCGCTCCAGATGCTTCAGAAGGACGCCGACTTCGAGCAGGTCGGCGAGGTGATGAACACCTTCCTCTGGGGTCACGCGATCAAGCATCGTCCCGGCGTGACGGTGGCGCCGACCTTCGGCGGCATCCGGAACATCCCGACCTTCATGACGTTCGGCGAGATCATGAACTCCGCGAAGGCGACGGACCCGCTTCCCGTGCTTCGGGCCGATCTCTCGCCGGTGGGCGTGCCGAACCCGAGCCGCATCCGCACCAACCGGTTCTTCGCCGATCCGGGCAACCTGACCGCGCAGGTCGGGACGCCGGTCGAGTCGTTCCGGCCGTTCACGCAGGTCGTCGAGGTCTCTGCGGCATCCGAACCGTGGACGCCGCTGCTGCCCGCAGGTCTCAGCGTGCTCGACGGTCTGGTCTGCGATGGTGCCGGGTGCAACTACAACTTCGACATCGACGGGTCGCTCACCCTCGATCCGCTCGAAGTGCTGGCGGTCGAGGATGCCCGCTTCGGCAACGCCGCGGGATTCAGCGGTCGAGGCACGCGCGGGCTGATCAACATCAACACCGCACCGGTCGAGGTGCTCCGTACGCTGCCGCACCTCAGTCGACTCGTCTACAACGACAACGACGTCTGGCCCGGCACGGCGCTGGCCGAAGGCGGCCCCGACGGCTGGCAGGGATACATCCGATCCGACCCGCTGTCCGGTGACGTCAGTGATCGGGCGGTGCCGCGGCCCAACCTCTTCAGCCGCAACGTCCAGTACGCGCGGGTCGCCGAGGTCATCGACCGGTATCGAACCGGCGGCGGCGTCTTCAACGGCGGCGTCCCCGATTCCCGGCGGCTGGAGCAGATCGGGTCGATGCCCGGAGCCCCGGACATCGCGGTGCCGTACTACGACGATCGTGGCACCTTCGACTACAACGCGCCGGGCCAGCCGTTCGCGGCCTGGGTGAGCGACAACATCGTCTATCCGACCGTGGCCGGCACGCCGGGACTCTTCCCGGGCATGCGGCGAGGCGCGGGCTTCGTGAGCGTCGGCGAGCTGGCACTCATGGATCGAGTCGGGGTCACCTCGCCGGCATTCGGGAGCTCGTGGCCGAAGCGATCGGCCTCGATCTCCGGTGCGGCATTGGATCCGTACTCGTTCCAGGGCATGGGTGCGAGCAACCGGGCGTGGGATCCCACGGTCTTCGGTCCCGACGTGAACACCCGGCTCGGGCTCGGTTGGCGACCGCCCGCGGGGTCGGGCGGTCTTCCCGACGGCCCGGCATCCCAGACGGATGCCCGGCTCTCGACGGATCGTCGACACATCGCGTGGCGTCGGGGGCTCGACACCAACGGCAACCTTCGCGTCGTCGAGATTCCCGACTCCGTGGCGGGCGACGCCGAGGAGGCGAACCTCCTCTTCGCTGGACTCTCGAACCTCGTGTCGGTCCGGAGCGACGTCTTCACGGTCTATCTCAAGATTCGGTCCTTCCGGCAGAACCCGGTGACCGGGGTCTGGAGCGCGGCCGATCCCGAGTTCGTCGTTGATGAATCGCGATACGTCTTCGTGGTGGACCGCTCGCGTTGCCAGCTTCCCGGCGACGAACCCGAGGTCCGCCTCTTCAGCAAGGTGCCCAACTGATCGCCGATCGACCGGCACTGGTTCCGAGAATCAACTCGCCCCGCGTCCTCGCCACGCTCGTCCAGGCTGTCCGAGGACGCGGGCTTCTTTTTGCGACCTCGGCCGATGCCGCCCTGGTTCCCGGACGGCGGATCGCGTGGTCGGGGCCATGGAGTGGATGATCGGTCCCGGAGTCCATCCTTCGAGTGGCCGGGTGGGTCGAACCGTGGCATCTTCCGACAGACGCCGCCGAAATCCCGGCTGCGGAGGCGAATTCGCCGTCTTCGACTGGGTCCGGGGGCATTCCGAGGATAGGATCAAAGCACGTTGTGCCCGACAGACGCGGCGATCCCGGCCGCGGTGGAGATACATCAGTGAAGACTCGAACTTCCGGAGGGACCCTCGTGTCCCTCGTGCGCGTGACCGCGGTCGGCGTCCTCGGCGTCGTGGCGATGACGGCGACGGCTCACCTCGCCGCGCCGCCTGCTCGGCCGATGTCGCCGCAGGCTGATCGCGCGGCCGCCGCGGAGCCGGTCCGCGTCTCGTCGGTGCGAATCACGACGGGTCGAAACGGCGTGGCGGTCGTCGATGTGCCGCGGGTGAGGACGCTCGCGGTCGGCGACACCGTCGATCTGTCTCCGCTGAAGGGGGCCGAGACCGAGGCGTTCCGCGTCGATCGACGCGAAGTCGACGGCATCGGTTCGACCTGGTGGCTGTTGAACTCCGTCGAGTTCGAGGAGTCGCAGGCGGTGCTCGTCGAGCGTCGCGGCTTCGTATCGGTGTGGATGCAGTCCCCGAAGTTCGGTGACGCGATGGAATGGCAGTTCGTGCCGGTCGCGCCGGGACGCGTCGTGCCGTCGCCGCGGGCGCTCGATCTGCCGGGGTGCGGTGGGTCGGTCGATCCCGGCATGGGGCCGGAGCCGCCCGCGGATCACGCGCGGATGTCGGGCATTGATACAGGGGAGTGTGCCGGCTGCGGATCGGTGTACGCCGACGTCGCGTTCTTCTACACACCTCAGGTGCTCGAACGCGTCCAGTCCGACCTTGAGGATGCCGGCGGCGATCCGGAGGACGCCGAGGACATCATCGCGGTCCGATGTGCGCAGGAGTCCGCCAACACGACCTCGGCGATGGACAACTCCGGGCTGGCCTTCGGGACCCGACTCATCCACGTCTCGATGCTCGAGGACGATGAGAGCGGCGGCGATCTGCTCGGTCTGTTCACAGGAACCGACGACGGCGTCTGGGACGAGGTCCATGACATTCGTGACGAGATCCAGGCCGACGCCTGTTCGCTGGTGACGATCGACGATGACGGTGACCCGAGTACCGATCTCTCGTACTGCGGCGTCGCGAATCTCGTGAGCGGCAACAATCCGGCGGGAGCCTTCAACGTCCTCATCTGGGGCTGCTTCGGCGCCCTCATCCACGCCCACGAGTTCGGACACAACCTCGGCTGCTGTCACGCCAAGGGTGACGGCGGCGGCTGCGACGACGAGACCGAGTGCGTGTTGTGGGAGCCGACGTGGGCGGGCTGCTGCAGTCCCGATCCCACGGGGCCGAAGACGGAGTTTGCGAGCTTCAACCACGGCTGGCGATGGGTGAACACGCTGGCGGTCCCTGCGTGCGTACGGACCGTCATGGCGTATGCCAAGACCGAGGGGACGGGGTCCCTTCGGATCCCGAACTACTCGAACCCCGACATCTCGTATCTCGGCACCCCGACCGGCCGCGCCGAGGATGATCCCGATCAGTTCTGGGCCGACAACGCCAGTGTCATTCGGGCCAACATGCCGCCGACCACGCGGTACCGATGCGAGCCTGCCGCGGTGGCCTCGGCATCAGGGCGTCTCGTCGCCGGCGGTCTCGGTAGCGCGGACTTCTTCGGGTTCTCGCTGGCGACCAACGGACTGACGCTCGCCGCCGGTGCGAACCGCAGCGACGTCATCGCCGAGAACGCCGGTGCCACCTTCCTCTTCGCCAATCCCGTCGAAGAGTCGGAGGACGATCCGGACCTCGGCTGGATCCAGACCGGGGTCCTCACGCCGTCGGCGCTCGCAGAGACCGATCGCTTCGGTGAGAGCGTCGCGATGGACGGCGACGTGCTCGTCGTCGGCGCCGCGTACACGGCCCGTCAGGTGATCGACGAGGCGACCGGCGACGTGATCGAGGACCATCCGCTGGCCGGTGCCGCCTGGGTGTGGATCGACACCGAGGGCAATGGCAACTACTGCCAGATGGAGAGAATCCAGCCCGACGAACTCCTCGACTACGACACCTTCGGCGCCTCCGTGGCGGTTGCCGGTGATCTCGTGGCGATCGGGGCTCCGTTCCGGGATCTCGATGACGGAGGTCTCGAGAACGCGGGTTCGGTCTGGGTCTATCGTCGCGTGGGTGACGCCTACGAGCAGATCGCGGTGCTCGAGGGTGATCAGGCGAACGGACGATTCGGTGCCTCGCTCGCCGCGTCGGTCCAACCCAACGGCAACGTGATGCTGCTGGTCGGCGCCCCCCGCGAACTGTTCGACTACGGACAGGTGCATCCCTACCGGTTCGTGAACATCGGGGACGGCTGGGCCTACGAGTCGGGCACGCCCGTCTTCGCACCCTGGCCGGGTGGCCGGTTCGGAACCGCGGTCGCGATGCGCGGCGAGGACGTCATCATCGGTGCACCGATGGCGCTCGAGGAACGCGGGGCCGCTCGCGTCTACCGCGTGGACGGAGAGCAGCTTCAGGATCGTGGCGTGCTGGAGAACGCGAATGCGCCGGGCGATCGCTCGGGTGCCTCGGTGGCGATCTCCGAGACCTACGCCGCCGTCGGCGTGCCCGGCTACGACGTCACCGTGGTGATCGAGGACATCGAGACGATGCTCGACAACGTGGGGCTCGTGGCGGTCTACAACCGTGAACTCGGCGATGTCGACTGGACGATCCGGCAGGTTCAACGGCCATCGGATCTGCGACCCGGCGACGGTTTCGGGGCCTCGGTCGCCGTGGCCGGCAACCGTCTCTTCGCCGGCGCCCCCGAGGCGGACGACTCCGGCGTGCTGTCTGGTGCGGTCTACGCGATCGACATCTCCCAGATCGTGGACTGCAACGGAAACGGCGTCGACGACTCGCTCGACATCTTCACCGGCACCTCCGTCGATCACGATGGGGACGGCATCCCCGACGAGTGCGCCGAAGGCGACTGCGACGCCGACATCAACGGCGATGGCGTCGTGGATGGCGCAGACCTCGGTCTCTTCTTCGTGGCGTGGGGACCGTGTCCCGGCGACGAGATCGGATGTCCGGGGGACATCAGCGATGACGGGGTGGTGTCGGGCATCGATCTCGGTCTGTTCTGCGCATCCTGGGGGCTCGAATGCCCGCCGGACAAGCCGGAACCCTGATCGAGCCGTTCCCTGCGTTCAATTCGGATCATCCTCGGGCGGCGTGCGACTCTTCGCACGCCGCCCGGTTCGTCGTATGCTGACTCGTGCCCCGGCGGTGCGGAGGCCCCTCGCCCTCGATCCTGCGTGGACGCGATCCGCGCTCATCCCCAGCGGAGGCCGGCCAGATGACGGACATGTCCAACACGTTCAGCGTTTCGCAGGACTGGTACGACCTCATCTACGAGGCGCAGGGGAAGGACTACGCCGAGGAGGTGCGTCGGCTGCGTGACGTGCTTCGCGGTCTCGGCATCGACGCCGCCACGCTCGGTCGGCGTCCCCGGATGCTCGACGTCGCCTGCGGGACGGGGCAGCACGTCGGGCGGATGCCCGACTTCGAGTCGGTCGGCGTCGACGTCGATCCCGCCATGCTCCAGATCGCTGCCGGTCGCTGTGCGGACACGGTTCTCGTCGAAGGCGACATGCGGACGCTCGATCCCGGCGGTCTCGGCGCGCCGTTCGACGTGGTGACCTGTCTCTTCAGTGCGATCGCGTACATGACCGACCTCGACGCGCTTTCCGAGGCGATCACCTCGATGGCACGCTGTCTCGGTCGCGACGGCGTGCTCCTCGTCGAGCCGTTCATCACGCCGGACATGGTCGCCGACGGACGACCGCATGCGGTCTTCGCCGATCACGTCGATCTCAAGGTGGTGCGGATGGACGTGCCGCGGGTGCGGGGCCGGCGACTCGAACTCGAATTCCACTACCTCGCCGCCGACGCCGACGGCGTCGAGCATCGTCGCGAGCGCCACGAACTCGGGATCTTCTCCGTGGACGAGATCGGCGAGGCGTTCACCGCGGCGGGGCTGCGGTGGACGTTCGACTCCGACGGCATCTCCGGTCACGGGCGAGGCCTGCACATCGGTCGCCGTCGTCGCCTGGCCTGAGTCGACGAGTCGTTCGTCCCGTCCCCGCATGGGGCGATCGCTAGAGCTGCGTGGCTTCGGGCAGGATGCGGTCGGCGATTCGGCCCTCGATCAGGCGATCCCGCAGTTGATCGATCGTGCCTGCCTCGACCATCTCCTGACGAAGATCCTCGGGGCGTCGCCCCTGCAGTCCGGCGAGGCGTCGGATCTCGGCGAGGATGTCCTCTTCGCTGAACGAGAGTTCGAAGTGCAGGCGAAGGAGCATGGTGAGCACGCGGCGACGTGCGAACATCGGCGCCGTGTCGGTGACCCGCTTGCGGACGCCATCGAGTCGGGTGGCGAGATCGTCGCCCGCAAGGCCCTCCTTCTCGAGATCCGCGGTCACCGCCCGCACGCGGCGTTCGACGAGCATCGTGGTGATCCGTTCGGGAATCTCGATCGGCACGAGTCCGGTCAACTGGGCGAAGATCTGATCGACCGCCTCGCCGCGGCGTTCGTCCTGACGTCGCTGCTGCAGGGCGAAACGGATCTGCATCCGAAGGACGTCGCTGCTCGGTGACCCGTATCGCGCGACGACCTCGTCCTCGGACACCGGCGTGATCCGGCGGGTCTCGTGGATGTGCACCCGGGCCTCGGCCTTGCGACCGTGCATCTCGGCGGCGGGCAGCGTGGTGGGCAGGATGGTCTCGAAGACGACGTCGTCGCCCGCGGCATGCCCGGCGAGGGCGTCGCCACCGTCGAGCACGATCCCGCCGGCGTTGAGCGGCGCACCCGCGGGTGGCACCCGCACGGTGCGGCGAGGGATCGTCACCACCGGCTCCGGGGACTCCGGCAGGTGCAGGGTCGCGGAGAGATCGCACTCGTCATCGGCGGTGAGGGGGCCGTCGAGCGGGCTGCGGCTGCCCGCGTCGAGTCGCTGGTCGAGCATCTCCCGCTCGACGAGATCGTCGCCGACCTCCTCGCTCGAGAGGCTCAGGGTCACGAGCGACATGTCCGGCCACGTCGGTTGGGCGAAGCCGTCGACGAGAAGCGTGCCTGCGAAGGGCTTCTCGGGATGCAGGACGGGCGGTGGGACGTCGGTGGGAAGGGCCGGCTCCCAGGCTCGGTCGCGATCAATGCGGGCGAGCGCCTCCTCGACGACCACGCTCACCAGCAGGCTCGAAGTCTCCTGCGGATGGATGTCGGGCTTCACCGCCCGGAGCTGCCGGATGAACCGCATGACCTGTTCGGCCGGCACCTCGAATCGAATGCGCCATTCGTTCGGCGAGATCTCCTCGGCGTCGATCTGCAGCGCGTCGTGGTCGAAGGTCGGCTGGTCGGTCATCATGCGGCGTGGTCCTGGCGCGGGCTGGCGGAAGTCGAGAGTATCCTAGTCGAATGGCTTCTCCAGACCCGATCACCGCCGAGATCGACCGCATCCGCGATCTCCTCGGAAAGAAGTACCGAAACATCGCGGAGGAACGGCTGGAGCGTCTTCTGGCCGAGCACGGAGGCGATCGCCGGGTCCGGGTCCTGCACTTGCAGTGCCTGAACGAGTGGAACGATCTCGAGACCGCGCAGGCCGTCGCGGTCTCCCTGCTCGAGGAGACGCCGGACGATCTCGATCTTCTCCGGCAGGCGATTCCGATCATGGGCTCGTCCGGGCGGCGCGATCTCGGCCTCGCCTACGCCGACCGTGTGCTGTCGATCCAACCCGACGCCGCCCCCGTCCTCGCCAATGCCGCCGACATGCTGGAACGAAGTCGTCGCCTCGAGGAATCCGAGGCGATGCTCGCCCGCTACGAGCAGGCGCCCAACCGTCAGGCTTCGGTCATCGCGCACCTGCACGCCCGGCTCCTGACCGCCCACAAGCGGCACGACGAGGCGATCGCGGTGCTCCGTGACCACTTCGCCTCGATCGATCTCGACCGGGTTCCCGAGTCGAAGGTGCGGGAGACCGTCGAGATGCACTTCGTGCTCGCGAAGATCTGTGATCGAATCGGTGATTACGACGGCGCCTGGGCAGCGGCGACCGAGGCGCACCGGATCGACGGGACCTCCTTCCAGGTCGATGCCTTCCGCAAGTTGCTCAACGATCAGAAGTCCGTCTTCACCCGCGACGCGACGCGGATGTACGCCCACGCCGACGAGATCGAGACCGAACCGCTCATCATCATGGGCAATCCACGGTCGGGGACGACGCTGCTTGATCAGATCCTCGGCATGCACCCCGATGCCGAGGCGGGCGGCGAACTGGCGGCGAGCCAGTTGATGCAGGTCGCGATCGGGCGACTGACCGATTCCTTCCTGCCGTTCCCGATGAACGTCGTGGATCTCCGGGTCGATGATGCGAACGCGATCGGCCGTCTCTACGAGCGACACACCGACCCGCTCCGAAACGGGCGGCGGTATCTCTCGAACAAGGCGCTCGCGATGCAGGTTCATCTGGGCATGCTGTCGTTGTGCCTTCCGAAGCTGCGGGTGATCAACCTCTTCCGGCATCCGCTCGACAACTGCGTCTCCTGCTACACGACGAATCTTCTCGCGAGCGGGCATTCGTACACCAACCGCCTCGAATGGCTCGCCGAGGTCTGGAAGGCTCGTTACGAGATGCAGCGATTCTGGCCGGAGGTGCTCGACGTCCCGTTCCTCGAGCTTCACTACGAGGATCTTGTCGAGAATCAGGAGGGGGAGACCCGTCGGATCCTCGACTTCCTCGACGTGCCGTTCGACGAAGCCTGCCTTGAGTTCCACACGTCCACGCGAGCCGCGACGACGCTGAGCTACGAGCAGGTCACGCAGAAGATGTACTCGACTTCGAAGGGGCGCTGGCGGAACTACGAGCGGCACCTGGGGCCCCTCATCGACACGCTCGAGCCGTATCTGTGATGACGTGATCGGCGCCCCGATCACCGCGTGGCTCACCTCGTCAATGAGTCGATACGAAGGCCGCCGGCCGATCCAGGAGGACCGACCGGCGGAGGAGGTCACGCGGATGTGCGTGAGATGCTGCGATCTTGTTTCGAGTCAGCCGCGCTGACGACGGCGACCGGCGATACCGGCGAGGCCGAGGAGGGCGACGGCGCCCGGGGCCGGTGAGACGGTCACGGTGCCGATGCGGGTGAAGCCACTGGCGAAACTGATCATCGTGTCGCCCGACACATCGATGCCAGGACCGCCGGAGACCTCGAACGCGTCGCTGCCGGGGACGGCGTTCCATGCCCAGCCGTCACCGTAGGAATCGGAGAGCAGCACGTCGTAGTCTCCCGATTCGACCGAGGCGTTGATCGTCCACCGATAGCCGGAGGTGTACGGACTGACGCCGGAGGTCCACGAGGCGAGGCTGCTGCCGATGATGCTGGCGGTGCCGCTGGTGGAGGCGATCACGTAGCCGTTGATCACCGACGAGACGACGCCGCCCGACGCATTGCTGAACGACATTCCATGTTCACCCGCCCAGTAGTCGAGGTGCATGGTGATGGTGATGTCGTCAGCCAGGCTCGGCGACGACATCGCGGCACCGGCCACGCCGGCGACGGACAGAACGAATCTGCGGTCCATGTCTGGAACTCCCTTTTCCCCGGGACCCGGGTCTGCGGCCCGTGTCCCTTCCTTGTTCCCTCGGCAGCCCGATTCGGCTGCCGTCATTCCCTCCGCCCCGGGAGCCAAGGAGGTCCGGGGAGGGCCGGTGTCAACGGAACAACCAGCATGACCAGACTAGATCCACCCCGAACGAAGGGAAATGAACCTCGGGGACTTCGTCGCGTTTCGGCGGTGACGGCGGATGGTGGCGGAGGGACAGGGGCGGGTGCCTGGTTATCGGTCATGCTTGAGGCGTCTCGTCCGATCACCCTCCAGGACCACACAAAGACAACCGGCCGGTCCCGAAGGACCGGCCGGTCGTGGTCTGTCGCATCAAGCGAAGAGTCGAGGTTCGACTCAGTTGCGCTTGCGGCGGCCGGCGATGCCGGCGAGGCCGAGGAGCGCGAGGGCGCCCGGGGCCGGGGCGACGGTGACCGCGCCGGAGGCGCTGAACCCGCTCGCAAAGCCGATCGTGGTGTCACCCGAGACGTTGCCGCTGACTTCGAACGCGTCGGCACCGCTCACGGCGTTCCACGCCCAGCCGTCACCGTAGGTGTCGGTGAGGAGGACGTTGTAGTCACCCGCATCGACCGAGGCGTTGATGGTGTAGCGGTAGCCCGAGGTGTAGGGCGAGACGCCCGAGGTCCACGAGGCGAGCGAGGTACCGGTGACGGCCGCGGTGCCGCTCGAGACGGCGTAGAGGTAGCCACTGTAGACAAAGCTCGAGACGCCGCCCGAGCCGTTCGAGAAGTTCATGCCATGCTCGCCCGCCCAGTAGTCGAGGTGCATGGTGATGGTGATGTCCTCGGCGAGGGCCGGGGCAGCAACGGCGGCACCAGCGATGCCGGCCACGGAAAGAACGAAACGCTTGTCCATCTTTTGGTCTCCTTGGAGATCCGACCGGGAACGGTCGGTGTTCGACTGATTTGAGAATGTCTGGTCGAACAGGAACAGGGAAGAACGAGTCAGGCGGGGAACGTTGCCTTGACCGTTGCATCCTAGCGGCGGCGGATTCTGCGCCAACACCTATTCTCGGAGAATTGACAAAATCGGATCCAAACCTCGTCAAATGCGACGTATGACGGCCGGTCCGAGGCGGTCGCTGGCGGTTGGCAGGCGTCCGAGAAGTCCAGGCGCTGGGATTCGGCTGCTCAGACGAGGTCGCCGAGGTGTTCCTGATACCGCTCCCAGCGGTTGATCGCCGAGGCGTTCATCGGCCGCCGGACCTGATCGTACGAGGGGGTCATGACCGCCCGATCCGACTCGTGGAATCGCTGGCACGCTGGATCCGTGGGGAGTCCGAGGAATCCGATCGCCGCGTCGATCGTCGGGGCCGGATCGGCGACCAGCGTCTCGTACCGCACGACGTGGGAGCGGTCGGAGAGGACGCTCGTCCAGTGCTCCCGGAGCCGCCGATGCGATTCGTGGGCTGCGGCGAGATCCGCGATTCGCCACGCCCAGGGTTGGTGAATCTGGTGCAGGTAGGCCGAGAGGATCGCGTCTCGCGGATCGCGGTGGATCCAGATGAACCGGGCGCCAGGCAGGATCGCGGCGAGGAAGCCGACGACCCGATCGAGCCCGAGGGCCTTGTTGGTCACACGGGCGGCGTCCCCGGCGATGGTCTCCAGCATGCCGAGGTACGTCCGGGCGGCGGCATCGAGTCTGCCCGGGCCCGCGGCGGCGACCGCCTGTGGGAAGGCGGCGCCGGTCTCGAATTCGAGATCCTCGAGCAGGATGAACGGGTCCTGTCGCTCTCCGACGCCCGCGGCTTCCGGATGGGCGGCGATCACCTGTTCGAGCAGCGAGGTGCCGCTCCTGGGCATCCCGACGATGAACACGGGCTGCCGGGAATCGACGGTCGATCGCGGGAGATCGGCCATCGTGGCCGCGTCGGTGGAAGCGATGATCGCATCGACCGCTCGAGCGTCGGCCGCCGCGTCGAACGGCGGGGGGGCGACCTCGTTGGCGGCGGCCGCCGCGGCGAAGGCGTCGTCGTACCGACCGGCGGCGTCGAGCAGTCGGGCGAGGTCGAAGCCGAGTCCGATGCGATCGGGCGGGGTGAGCCCGGGACGCGCGAGGGTCGCTTCCAACCGGGCGATGGCGGCGTCTCGGTCGCCGCGGCGACGTTCGGCCGTCGCCTGAAGCCGCTCGAGCCGCGGACTGGGTCCTTCGATCTTGATGAGCCGGTCGAGGGTGGCGGTCAGGTCGTCGAGGTCGCCGTCGCGTTCGAGGCACTTCGCCCGGAGACCAAGCAGGTTGTGGGCGAGCGGCGAGCCCGGGGGGGCGATCCCCGACGACGAGTCGGGACCGATCGCGTCGATCTCGGCGAGAGCGTCCGTGATCCGACCCAGCGTGTAGAGCGCGTGAATGCGGGCGAAGCGGATCTGGGGGGGCGGGTCGAGTCCCTTGCCGATCGCCCGGTCGATGGCGACGAGCACGCCCGCGTGATCGTGTCGTGCGCCGGCAGTCGTGGCGGTGAGGAGGTCCACCCGAGGATCGTCGGGCGCGATCTCGGCGGCGTGTCGCAGGCTCCGGGCGGCCATGGCGAATCGACGCGCCTGCAGATGCTGCTGTGTCTCCCGCAGGATGGAATCGATCTCGGGCGTCGCGTTCATGAGGTGGTGGGTACGTCGGGGTCGGGAGCCGGGAAGGCGTCGAGGACAGGCCCAAGGTGCCGAGCGTACCGCCGCCAGCGTTCGATCCCCTGACGGTTCATCGGCTGGCGGACCTGATCGTGCGAGGGGGTCAGGACGACGCGATCGGACTCGTGGAATCGAAGGCAGGCGGGATCCGGATCGAGCCCGAGGAACGCAAGGATCCGCTCGGTCTCGGCGGCCTGGTCGTCGACCAGCGATTCGTACCGGACCGAGAGCACGGGGACCGGGAGAACCTCGGTCCAGTGGTCCATGAGCCGAGTGAAGGCCCGCTGGACGCGGACGAGGTGGTCGAGCGATCCGGCCCACGGATAGAGCTGTTCGCTGAGCGGGTGCTGATGGATCGAAAGCAACGTGTCGCGCGGATCGCGATCGAGTCGGATGATCCGCATGCCGGGGAGTACGGTCGCGAGACGGCCGAGCGTGCGTTCGAGGCCGAGGGCCTTGTTGACGATGCGATCCCGTCGCACTCCGCAGGCGTCGAGCATGCCGAGATACGCCTCGGCCTCGCGATCGAGGTCGTCGGAGCTCGCGTTGCCGCCGCGGACGAGGTCGAGGACGGCGAGGTCCTCGAGGATATGGAACGGGTCCTGACGTTCACCGACCCCGCCTGCGCGGGGATGCGAGGCGATGATCTGCTCGAGCAGCGAGGTCCCGGAACGAGGCAGGCCGACGATGAACACCGGACGTTCGTCGCGGATCGTGGCACGGGGAGCGGACGCGAACCACGCGACGTCGAAGCGGCGGATGAGCTCGTCGGTCTCGCGGTCGAAGGCGTCGGGGTCGAACGCGGTGTCGCGGAGGCCGTGGGCGGTGGCGGCGGCGGCGAACGCGGCGTCGGGATCGTCGAGGCGATCGCAGACGCGGGCGAGCGTGAAGGCGGCGTCGCGGCGGGCGCGGACGGGGGCACTGGTGTCGGCGATGAGTCGGCTCAGGCGATCCCGGGCGGCGGCGAGGTCGCCCTCGAGCATCTCGATCTCGCCGTGAATCGCCTCGGCGAGCGGTGCGGCGCCGGGTTGCCGGGCGATCGCAAGCAGCACGGCCCGAGCCTCGTCGAACCGCCGGGCCCGCACGAGCAGTCGCGCGTGCCACCAGCGGACCTCGGGCATGAGCGGATGCGACGGCGGCACGCGGATCGACTGCACGGCGGCGAGCCCGTCGTCGAGTCGCCCGAGCACGTAGCAGGCACGCACGAGGGCGAGTCGCAGGTCGGGTCGGGCAGGCGTGCGTTCGAGTTGCGCGGCGGCGGCGGCGGCGATGCGGACGGGATCGCGACGAGCCAGGGCGGTCCGGACGCGGAGGAGCGAGACGGCAGGGGTGTCCGCGGCGTTCCGGTCGAAGGCGCGCAGAACGAGGTCTGCTTCGACCGACCGTCCTGCGTCGAGAAGCACCGACACGCGATCGAGGGTCGGGGCATCGAGGTCGGAGGGCGAGAGCGGCGGGGCG
>CAYZSH010000012.1:8899-28549 GCA_964481025.1 uncultured Isosphaeraceae bacterium | reverse complement strand
CGCGGAACTCGGGGCATTGGAAGACCGACTCCGGGCCGTCGAGGTAGTGCCAGATCGGCCCGGGTTCGATGGTGCCGTCGGCACGATGATCGAAGTCCCAGGCGCGGGTGCGCACGCCGCCGGTCTCGACGAAGTACAGGATCGCCGCCGGGTAGGCGTCGCTGGTCGCGTGGTACGCCTCCGCCGCGATGTGCAACTGTCGCAGATTCGCCAGGCATCCGGCGCCGCGAGCCGACGTGCGGGCGGTCGCGACGCCACCGGCGACGAGTCCGCCGAGCACCACCATCGCGCCGAGCGTGGCGACGAGCTCGACGATCGTGACGCCGAGCGAGGATCGTCTCTGCAGCGTGGTCCTCATCCGCCGTAGGCCGCGAGGAGAAGTCCGAGGTCTCCGCCGCCGACGACGCCATCGCCGTCGAGATCCGCCGGCCCCGAGCCGCCCCAGGCGGCGAGCAGCAGGCCGAGGTCGGCACCGCCGACGGTGCCATCCCCGTCGAGATCGCCGCGCGGACCGGCGGCCGCGACGTCGGCGATCGCGTCGATCTCGGGCGTCGTGTCGCCGGCGTCGTTCACGATCCGGACGAAGCGGATCGCCGGGAGTCCGACGGTGGCGAGGTCGACGCCGACGCCGCCACCGGATCCGTCGTACGCCGCGACGATGTCCGGATGCGCGAGCCCCGCGAGCGTGGTTCCGAAGGCGGGATCGACGGGGCGGGTGAAGTCGGTCGGCTCGACGCCGGGCACGGTGTCGTACGGTCCGGCATCGACGTAGCCGACGGTCGGAAACGCGGTGTCGGCGTCGAGATCGGGGATCGTCGTCCACGCGATGCCGTCGAGGCTCACGTCGATGCGTCCGCCTTCGGAGTGGTACGCGCCGCAGACTCCTGCGGGGTGGAACGGATCCGTGCAGAAGGCGTTGCCGAAGATGAGAAGATCGATGCCGAAGGGATTGGCCGGATCGTCGAGCACGTCATGATCGAACGCGAGCGTGATCGATCCGCCGACGCCGAGCGACACGATCTGATCGGGCAGCCACGCGGGTTGGAAGGGCGTGACCGTCTCGGGCGACCACGTCCATCCGGTGTCGCGGGCAGGCTCGCCGAGCGCTGCCGAGGGTTGGTCGTAGCCCGGCACGCCGCCGACGCCGGGCTCGAACGAGACGACCTCGGCCGCGAACGGCGAGTCGGCGGCGAGCGTCGAGGTGAGTGCCAGCGTCAACGCGGGCAGAGGGAGGACGGAAGGCCGACGGCCGCGAGCGGGGCGAGGCGTGGCAGGGGTGCGGGATGCGCGGAGCAGCATCGGAAGATCTCCCGAAGTCGGAGTCGCGCCGACTGGAAGGGGGGGCCGCAAGCGGCTTTCGACCCGGGCAGGTCTTCCGACTCCAGGCTCCACGAACCGGCCTTCCCAACCCTTTGCGGCCCATCGGGCATCGCGGGTCAGTGACCATCCTGGTTCGCGTGAGCGGGGAATTCCCCGCCCGGCCTGTCACGGCGGCGCGTCCGTGGCGGTGTTTCACCGCCTTCCCTTCGACGGCCGACGAGTCGAACCCGCGGCCGGCGCCCGCGACACACCGCGGGACCCGAGAGACGCGACGAGTATATCGGTCCTCGACTCGTCGCTCTCGCGGGCCGGCCGTCGGGGCGGGGGCCGACGCCCGATGCGTTGACACCTTCTTCGAACGCCCGGTAGTCTTCGCGGTCTCCCTCCGGATTCGTTCGGGGGTGGAACCGTTCGGGGGGGTCTTCGGACCTCAGCCCGGGTTCCACGCCTCGTGACGCCCCCGGGGGGTGATCCGCCGCTCCTGCGGAGCGACGGATTCAGATCGCCGTCGTGTCGTTTTCTCGGATGGTCCGAGGGAAGGACTGGCGGCGGAACCTGGCCGGACTCCGGAACGCCTCCGGAATCTCACTCCGGACCCAGATGTGAAGGCGAGGCCGTTCCCGCGTGGAACGGCACGCTCGGCGACTCCCCGCGAGCGATCGCACTCGTCCTTCGCATCGCGTCTCCCAGCCCTCCGAGGAACGCTCGATGGATCGCACTCCCCGCTCTTCCGCCGCCGGACTCCTGCACGCTCTCGCGGTGGGTGGTGCCCTCGCCGTCGCCCTGGTCCCCGCCGGCTCGCTGCTTGCCGCGGCTCCGGTCGTTCAGGATGCCGACCGCACCCGGATGGTCGACGACTTCCTCCACTACGTGCTGATCGCGAAGCCGGATCTCGCCGAGGCCGCCGGTCGCAAGCTCTTCGACAGCGGCGTGACCGACGCCGAGCTCGCGGACATCGTTCGCGAGGGGCAGCTTGAAGGCAAGGTCGAACGTGCCCTCTCCCGCGGTCGCGGCATGGCGGACGTCGGCCCGATGGTGATGCGGTTCGAGACCAGCCTCGAGCAGGGACGCATGGACCTCGCCCGCGATCAGGATCGCATCCGCGAGGCCATCGAGATGCTCGACGGTCCGCTGCGTGGCCAGCTCATGGCCCGAAACCGACTCGTCGAGGCCGGTGAGTACGCGGTTCCGCAACTTCTTCAGACCCTGATCGTCACCCGCGACCCGCAGACCGAGATCCGCGTCACCGAGATCCTCGGTGAGATCAAGCGTCAGGCCGTGCTGCCGCTCTGTTCGGCACTGCCCGAGCTCTCGCCCGACGTGCAGTCGAAGGTCTGCCGCATCCTCGCGGGCATCGGCTGGCCCACCGCCATCCCGTACCTCCTCGACCTCGCCACCGCCCGCGACACGAGCCCCGAGGTTCGTGATGCGGCGATGAACGCGTTCCGCCGTCTCGGCGGCACCTCGACCGACGTCTCGGCGGCGTTCACCGCCCTCGCCCGGAAGTTCTTCGACGGCGAGCAGTCGCTGGTCGCGTACCCGGGTGATCCGACCAACATGGTCTGGACCTACGGCGTCCACAGCGGCCTCGCCCCGGTGCCGGTGCCCACCTCGGTCTTCGGTCCCGTGATGGCGATGCGATGTGCCCGGATCGCGCTCGAGTCCGATCCGTCCAACCGCATGGCGCTGGCCACCTACATCGCCGCGGACCTCCGTCGCGAGAACCAGCTCGGTGCCGACGAGACCGATCCGTTCGCCGTCGATGCCGAATACTCGCCCCAGTTCTTCGCGACCGCCGCGGGCAGCTCGATCTGCCGCGACGTCCTGTCGATGGCCATCGACGCCACGGACACCGCGCTGGTGCGTGACGCCATCGCCGCGATCGGAGACACCGTCGGTCGTCGTCGCCTCTTCGAGGGTGGCGGCCGGGCGCCGCTGCTCGAGTGCCTTCGCTACCCCGATCGTCGCGTCCGCTACGACGCGGCGCTGGTGCTCGGCAACGCGATGCCCGCGTCGAGCTTCCCCGGCGACATCCAGGTCGTGCCGCTGCTCGCCTCCGCCGTGCGAAGCGGTGCGGACAGCTACGCCGCCGTCGTCGCCCCGACCGAGGAGGATCGCAACCAGATCGCCTCCCGGCTGCAGGACGCCGGCTTCCGCGTCATCGCCGCGGGTTCGGACTTCTATGAGCTCGAGCCCGAGCTCAACGCGTCCAACGGCGTCGACCTGATCGTCGTGCAGGCGGAGGTCGCGGACTCGGTGGACACCGTCTCGCGGATCCGCGAACTCCAGATCACCGGTGCGACCCCGGTCATGCTCATGACCGACTCGGTCGGATCGATCTCGCTTGCCCGGGAATTCGCCGAGGATCGAGCGACCACCGCCTTCGCGGGCGGTTCGGACGACCAGTTCGAGGCGACCCTCGACCGACTGCTCAACGCTGCCTCGGGTGGCCGTCTCACCGACGCCGATGCCGCGATCTACACCCGCGACGCCCTGCAGACTCTCGCCGTCATCGCCCGTTCGGAGAGCGGTGTCTACGACATCGCCGCCGCCGAGCCCGCCCTGCTCGAGGCGATGGACACCTTCTCGGGTGGCATGCGACTGCTGGTCGCCGAGGTCGTCTCGCTGATCGGCTCCGATGCCGCTCAGCAGGGACTCATCGATGCGGCGTTCTCCGCGAAGGGTTCCGAGCAGGTCGCGATGCTGGACGCCGCGGCGTCCAACGCCCGGCTCTTCGGAAACCGGACCGCGGCCCGTCAGGTCGAGGCGCTTCGTCGTCTCATCGGCCAGAACACCGCCGCCGGCGGTGATCAGGCGGTCGCCGACGCCGCCGGACGTCTGTACGGTTCGCTCGACCTCTCGTCCGACGAGGCGGTTCGCCTGATCACGGAGTGATTGACTGGAATCGACGCGGCCGGCTCGATAGAGTCCGCGTCGCGCTGCGGGGGGCGAGCGATCCGCCCGTCCTCCCGACCGTTCGCCACCATAGCTCAGTTGGTAGAGCGAAGCTTTCGTAAAGCTTAGGTCACCGGTTCGAGTCCGGTTGGTGGCTTCCGACGCCCCGTCCACGTGACGGGGCGTCTTCGTGTTCCGGCGTCGAATACGCTCCGCGGCATGTCCGATGCGGTTCGACTTCCCGTGCTTGATCCCGTGGCCGAGAAGGTCGCCCGGGCGCTCGCCGGACGGGTGCGCGGGCTCGTACGGGCCGACGTCCTCGATCGCGGTCTTTACGCCACCGACGCGTCGCCGTACGACGTGACGCCGATCGCGGTCGTCGCGCCGCGCGATGCCGACGATGTCGTCGAGACCATCGCCTGGTGCGGAAACGAAGGCATTCCGGTGCTTCCCCGCGGCGCCGGGACGAGTCTCGCCGGACAGACCGTGAACGCCGCGGTGGTGCTCGACTGTTCGCCGTTCCTGAATCGAATCGTCGAGATCGATCCGACCGCCCGGACGGCGCGGGTCGAGCCGGGTGTCGTGCTCGACGATCTGCGGCGGGCTGTGGCCCGGCACGACCTCGCCGTCGGTCCCGATGTCTCGACCGCCACGCACGCGACGATCGGCGGCATGATCGGCAACAGTTCAGCGGGCGCGATGTCGCTCGTGCACGGCATGACCGACGAGCACGTGCTCGCGATCGACGGTGTGCTCTCGGATGGTTCGCGGCATCGGTTCGACGCGGTGGATCCGGCGGGGCGGGGCGGCGACATCCGCACCGTGGCACTCGCCCGTGACCTCGCGGCGATCGTCCAGCCGCTCGCCGCGGAGATTCGCGCGAGGTTCCCCCGGGTGCCGCGGAACGTCGCCGGGTATCGATTCGACGACGTGCTCGATCGGTTGGAGTCGGGCGACGGCCGAGTCGATCTCGCCCGCTTTCTCGCGGGCACCGAGGGCACGCTCGCGGTGACGGTCGAGGCGACGATGCGACTGGTGCCCCGACCCGCGGCGAAGTCCCTGCTCGTCGCGGGCTTCGAGTCGGTCGAGGAGGCGTGCGGTCTGGTCGCGGCGCTCGTCGCCACCGGGCCGGTCGCGGTCGAGTTGATGGACGCGTTCATCGTCGAAGCGGCGGCGGCGCAGGCGGTGTTCGCCGCGGACGTCGCGCTGCTTCCGACGGTGAACGGTCGTCGTCCCGGCGCGGTGCTGTACGTCGAGTACCACGGCGACGACGCGGCGACGGTGAAGGATCGGGCGCACGCGGCGGTGCGTTCGGTCGGACTCTCGCCGGATCGCGTGCGGATCGTCGGCGACGCGGCGACGCAGGCGAGACTCTGGTCGGTCCGGACCGGTGGCCTCGGACTCATCTCGAAACCCGACGGCAGCCGCTCGCCGATGCCGGGGCTCGAGGACTGCGGGGTGCCGCTCGATCGGCTCGCCGAGTTCCAGCGGTCGTTCGAGGCGCTCATGGCGTCGTACGGATGGCGGGGCGTCTTCTACGCGCACGCATCGGTCGGGCTGCTGCACGTCCGCCCGCGGATCGATCTCGACGAGCGGGCCGATCGTGACGCCTTTCGTCGTCTTCGCGAGGAGACACTCGAACTCGTGCTCGCGCACGGCGGCTCGATCTCCGGCGAGCACGGTGACGGTCGAATCCGTGCGGATCTCGTGCGTCGGATGTACGGACCGCGGATCACCGAGGCGTTCGGGCAGGTCAAGGCATTGTTCGACCCGGCGGGCATCCTGAATCCCGGGATCAAGGTCGGCGATCCCGACGTGCTCGCGGATCTTCGGCACGATCACGAGGTTGATGCCGGCCCGGACGGACCGTGGCACTTCCGCTGGCCGGAAGGTGGCCCGCTCGCGATGGCCCGTGCCTGCAACGGCAACGGGCTCTGTCGTCGTCACGACGGTGGGGCGATGTGCCCGAGCTACCGGGCGCTCCTCGACGAACGGCACGCGACGCGCGGACGAGCGAATGCGCTGCGGCTCGCGCTCGAGGGTCGGCTCGGTGAACCGCGATTCGGTCGCGACGACGTGCTCGACACGCTCTCGCCGTGTCTCTCCTGCACCGCATGCCGGCACGAGTGTCCGAGCAACGTCGATCTCGGTCGTCTGAAGAGCGAGTACGTCGCCCGCTCGAAGGGTGGGCGACGGACGTTGCGTGATCGGACACTCGGGGCGGCGGGGCTTCATCTGCGACGGGCGGCCGCGTGGCGGGTGCCCGCTCGGTTGCTCGCATCGCTTCCCGGCGTCTCGGCGATCGTCGCCCGGATGTTGAGACTCGACCCGACCCGACCGCTGCCTCTTCCGGCGGCCCGCGGCGCCGCTCGTCCGACGCGGCGACATGCGGAACCGGACGCCCCGGTCGTCGCGGTGCTCGACGACTGCTTCACGACGTCGCTCGAACCCGGCATCGTGGACGACGTCTGTCACGTGCTCGATGCCTTCGGCTGGCGGGTCGAACGGGTCGCGCTCGCGGGCTGCTGCGGGCGACCGCAGTTCTCCTCGGGTCTGCTGCGGGAGGCCAGGGCGCTCGTCGAGCGATCGGCACCCCGACTGCTCGCGGACCTCGAATCGATCGGTGCGGAGGCGTTGATCGTCGCGGAGCCGTCGTGTCTCTCCGCGATCACCGCGGACTGGCCCGATCTCGTCACCGACGTTCCAGACGACACGCTCGCCGCGCTCGCCGCGCGAGCGATGTCGATCGACACCTTCCTCGACGGGCGCTGGGACGACCATCCCCGACGGCCGGAGGTGCGGGTGCCGACTGGAACGGTGGTGCATCCACACTGTCACGAGAAGGTGGGCCGGGCGACGATGGCGAGGCTGCTTCAGCGGCTCGGCGCCGCCGACGCCTGCGTGCTCGACTCGGGCTGCTGCGGACTGGCGGGATCCTTCGGCTACCTCGCCGAACATGCGGATCTCACCCGCACGATCTTCCGCCAGTCACTTGGCGATCGCCTCGACGCGAGTCCGCCGGAGACCCTCGTCGCCGCGGGGACGAGTTGCCGGCACCAGTGCGCCGATCTCGGCGGTCACCACGCGATCCACCCTGCGACGTTGCTCGCGAGGGCGTGCGCCTTCGGCGAGAGCAGGAGAGCAGGTGATCAGGAGATGAGGGGCGGAATCATGCGTGCGATTCTCCTCCCCCGCTCGGCGGGGGAGGTGCCTGCGAAGCAGGCGGAGGGGGAACTCCGCTGACTCAAAGATCGATCGAGCCTTCGAAGATGCCCCCTCAGTCGCCTTCGGCGACAGCTCCCCCGGAAGCGGGGGAGCGGAATCAAATCTGCGGACTCGGCGACGCTCGAATCTCGAATCTCACCCGATCCCCGCCCGCCGCTCCAACCACAACGCGATCCCTCCAAACGCCCCGAAGAAGATCGCGCCGCCGAGACCGCACAACGCACCGAGCACGGGCATGAACGCCTTCTCGAGCGCCGCGACCTCGGTCTGATCGAGCACGAGGATCTCGCCGACCGCCTGTCCGACCTCGCCGTCTCCGAGCGTCATCGAGACGGCGTAATTGCCGGTGGCGGGTATGGTCGCGGCGGCGACGAGCACCGCGGCCGAGGCGCGGCCGGGGCGGGACGAGGGGAGATTCGCCCGCTGCGTCGGCTCGTGCTCGATCTCGACGACGGTGCCATCGGCCCCGGTGACCGTGAGATCGAAGACCATCTCGCCGCTGGCGAGATAGCGGGTGCCGTCGAACTCGGCGTCGGTGAGATACGCCACGAAGATCCGGCCGGCGGGCAGGTCGAAGTTCGCGCTGCCCGGCGCCACGAAGCGGTGCGGCGTCGAGTCGTCGGTCATGCGGGTCGCGATCGCCTGTCTTGCGGCGAGCAGTTCCGACCACGGGGCGATGAACGCGGACACCACGCCCGTGAGCGCGAGCACGGCGGCGATCACGAGCAGGCCGCGGCCGAGTCCGCTGCGGCGGGCCCGGGCGCGGGCGGAGACCATGGTCGACTCGGGGGCGGGTTCGGTCATCACGCGGGTTCGTCCGACTGGGTTTCGAGATCGAAGACGAGGTCCATCGGCGTCCACCAGCCGCCATCATCGGGATTCGCGGCGGGCACCCGCTGCTGGTACGTCCGCATGAGTTCATCCCAGGCCTGACACCGAGGATCCTCGGCGTAGGTCTGGTAGTCGCGGGCCGGGTCGAACCCGTCGGGCGCTTCGTAGATCATGAAGAGCCGGGTGCCCGTCCGCCAGATCCGCATCCGTTGGACGCCGATCGCCCGCAGTCCCCGGACCACCTCGGGCCAGACCGCGACGTGATACCGCTCGTACTCGGCGATGCGGTCGGGGTCGTCGATGAGATCGAGGGCCTGTGCGAAGGTCGGCACGTCGTGATCCGGGTCGGAGAGCGAGGGGCGGGGCGGCGTCGGTTCCGAGAAGCCGCGGAAGTGCAGGATACGGGCGGATGCCTTCGAGATCGCCGCCTTCGGGTCGGTACCATCGGGTCATGGCCTCGCCCGCCCGACCCCGATTCGATCTGCTTGTCCTGACCGCATCGGATGCGCGGCAGGCGGGCATCTATGAGCGGACCGTCGGGCGGCTGGTGCGGCAGGGATCGATCGCCGCGCGGAATCTGCTCGTGGTGCCCGATCCGGGCGGGCGCCGGGTCGGCTCCGGCGGCGCCACGCTCGAAGCGGCGATCCGCGCTGCCGAGTGGCTGGTCGCCGATCGTGGACGGGAGGCGGCGCGCGGTACCGACATCGAGGCGCTGTTCGCAGCGCGGCGCGTGCTCGTGGTGCACTCCGGGGGCGAGAGCCGGCGCCTTCCCGCGTTCGCGGCGGTCGGCAAGGTGCTCATGCCGCTCGAGGCGCACGGTTCGCGAGGCGGACCACGCACCATGCTCGAGGCGATCGTCGAGTCGATGGCCGAGACTCCCTGCGATCCGACCGGACAGTTCGCGATCGCCACCGGCGACGCGCTCGTCGATCTCGACGGCGTGGACCTTGCGGGAACCGGTGTCGTCGGCGTCGCGCAACTCGACTCGCTCGAACGCGGCTCACGCCACGGCGTCTTCGTCGCCGATCCGGATGGCGGCGTGCGGGACATGCTCCAGAAGCCGAGCGCCGACGAGGCCCGTGCTGCGGGGGCGATCTGCCGCGGACGACGACTGCTCGTCGACACCGGCGTGCTCTCGCTCGACCCCGCCGGCATCGCGCGGTGGCTCGCCGCGGCGGGTGTGCAGCGTCGGGGAACGCGGCTCACGGTCGCGGCGGCCGGCCTGCTCGCGGGCGTGCGAAGCGGCGAGACCGGCCCGGTCGAGCTGTACCACGAGGTGCTCAAGGCGATCCCGGCCGACGTGCCCGCCGCCGATTTCAATCGCGTCGTCGGGGGCCCGGCGTCGGGGCCGCGACGTCAACGACTCGGGCGCTGGCGTCGCGGAGTGCGGGGCATGCCGTTCTCGGTGCGGATCGCCCGCGGCAAGCCGTTCCTGCATCCCGGCACGACTCGCGAGTATCTCGACATCGTCGCGCGACCCGCGACGCCGGTCGTGCTTGGCTCGACGACGAGGACCACGGCGGTCGTCGGCACCGGATCGGGCGTCGGTGGCGTGGTGATCGAGTCGTCCGAGCTCGATGGCCTGATGCCGACGCTTCGGGGTCGCAATCTCGTGGTCGGGGTGCCGGCGCTCCGCGAGATCGATCTCGACCTTCAGCCCGGCGAGTGCGTCTTCATGCTGCCGATCCTCGATCGCGCCGATCGCGCGGCGTGGTTCGCGGTCGCGCACCACGAGCACGACGACTTCAAGACCACGGTCGCGGCGGGCGGCACGCTCGGGGCGGCGCCGATCCAGTCGCATCCGGTCGCGTCGTGGATCGCCGCGGGATTCGAGGCGCACGCCACGTCGCTGCGGGAACTGCCGCTCTGGACCGCGGGGCGACCAACGGATGCGCTGCGACACGCGCTCGCCGTGTTGCGCGGCACTGCGCGGGCCGGACGCGGACGGTGGTCGCTCGCCGAGGCGCTCGGCCGCGTGGACGTCGATCGATTGCTCGCACACCGCGATGCGGGCGAGCGCGAGCACGTCGAGCAGCATGCCGCCGCCGCGGTGGCGAAGGATCGCGACCTGCCGATCGAAGCGATCGCCGCCACGCTGCCGCCGGACGTCGCGGCGCGGGTCGCCGATGCGGTGGCGGCATTCGCGCCGTCGCTCGAGACGGGAGAGCGGGCGCGACTGCTGGCCGCGGCGAGTCGACTCGACCGACGATCCGGCCGTGACGACGGACTGCCGCGGATGCGGGAAGCGTTGGCATGGGTCGGCGAGCAGGTGGCCGGACCGGTCGCGGTGGCCGACGACACCCGCGCGGCGTGCGTCCTTCCCGATCAGGCGGTGTGGTGCGCCTCGCCGGTCCGCATCGATCTCGCCGGCGGCTGGAGCGACACGCCGCCGGTCTGCGTCGACCTCGGCGGTGCGGTCGTCAACGCGGCGGTGCTGCTCCATGGCAAGCAACCGCTGCAGGCGGTGGCGAAGCTGCTCGACGAACCGAAGATCGTCGTGCACAGCGTCGATCTCGGTGCGAGCCGCACGTTCACCCGCACCGAGGAACTGCTTGCACCGGCGGATCCGAGCGACTGGACGACGCTGCCACGCATGGCGCTGCGGCTGGCGGGCGTGACGCCGATGGATCCGGCGACGCCGCTGGCGACACGACTCGAGTCGCTCGGCGGCGGGCTGGTGCTGACGCTCTACTCCGCGGTGCCCAAGGGATCGGGGCTTGGAACCAGTTCGATCCTCGGCGCGACGGTGCTGGCGTGTCTCGATCGACTGTTCGCGGATCGGCTCGATCGTGATGCGGTCGTCGAACGCACGAGCGTGCTCGAGCAGCTGATGACCACGCGGGGCGGCTGGCAGGATCAGGTCGGCGGCGTCTTCGGCGGCATCAAGATCGCTCGGACCGAGCCCGGGCCGTCGCAGCGGCCGAAGGTCGAGTCGATCCATCCGCCGCCGGGCTTCATCGAGGAACTGCAGGCGCGATCGGTGCTGCTCTTCTCCGGAGAGAAACGACTGGCGCGCGATATCCTTGAGAAGGTCGTCGGTCGGTATCTCGCCCGCGAACCCGAGGCGGTGCGGATCGTGCACGCCTTGAAGGACGGCGCCGAGGCGATGGTGGACGCGATCCGGACCGCGGACTTCGACGCGTTCGCCGACCGGCTCGCGGAGTACTGGACGCTCAAGCGTTCGTTCGATCCGGCGGCGACCAACGCGCGGATCGACGCGATCGCCGACACGCATCGACGCGATCTGGCGGCGTGGGAACTCCCCGGTGCCGGTGGCGGCGGATTCCTCATGCTGCTCGCTCGGGACGCATCGGCGGCGATGCGGATCCGCAGACGTGTCGATCGCACGCCGCCCAATCCCCTCGCTCGTCGATTCCCGCTCGAGATCGATCCGGACGGTCTCCGCGTGACGGTCCTCTAGTCGGTCGCGATCATCCGGACGCATTCGACGACGAGCCCTCCGCTCCGGTAGCCTCCCGGAGTCGCCAGTCCGGCGGCCTCGTGATCAGGAGATCCCCAGACATGTCCCAGCCCGTCGATTCCGGTCGTCGTTCGTTCTGTGGTGGACTCGTCGGTGCCGCTGCCGCCGCGTTCACGCCGGGCGTGCTCGCCTCGGCTGTTCAGGCCTCCATCTCGGAGCCGCTCGTGCCGCTGCCGCCGAACCCGATCTCCCTCGCCCAGTGGTCGCTGCATCGCGAGATCTTCGGTGGCAAGCTCGATCCGCTTCGCTTCCCCGAGGTCACGATGACCCGGTACGGACTGGCGGGCTGCGAGTACGTGAACTCGTTCTACAAGGACAAGGTCGGGCAGGACGGCTATCTCGCGAACCTCAAGCGGGTCGCCGACGATCACGGCGTCACCAGCGTGCTGATCATGTGCGACGGCGAAGGCGCCCTCGGTGATCCGAACGAGGCCGGTCGCAAGAAGGCCGTCGACAATCACAAGCGTTGGCTCGAGGCCGCGAAGTTCCTCGGCTGCCACTCGATCCGCGTCAACGCCCAGTCGGCGGGAACCTGGGACGAGCAACTCGACCGCGCCGCGGACGGACTGGCGAAGCTCTCGGAGACCGCGAAGCCGTACGGTCTCAACGTCATCGTCGAGAACCATGGCGGTCTCTCGTCCAACGGCAAGTGGCTCTCGGCGGTCATGAAGAAGGTCGGCATGCCCAACTGCGGCACGCTTCCCGACTTCGGCAACTTCAGTCTCGGCAACGGCGAGTGGTACGACCGCTACGAAGGCGTCACCGAGCTCATGCCGTTCGCCAAGGCGGTGAGTGCGAAGAGTCGAAGATTCAACGAGGAGGGCGTCGAGGTCGAGACCGACTTCGAGCGGATGATGAAGATCGTCCGCGACGCGAAGTACGGGAACTGGGTCGGCATCGAATGGGAGGGTGGCGCGCCCAACGAGCACGAGGGCATCCTGCTCACCAAGCGGATTCTCGAGAAGTGCGGCTGCGTCGCGGCCCGCACCGGGAATGGTCCGTTCGAGGTCGCGGCTCCGGAGAAGAAGGCCGGTGCCTGAGCCGACCTTCGACCCGGCCCGGCGTCGTGCGTACTTCCGCGCCAACCTTCGACTGATCGGTGTCCTGCTTGCGATCTGGGCGGTGGTGTCATTCGGCTGCGGCATCCTGCTCGCACCGTGGCTCGATCAGTGGATGCTGCCCGGCACGACCATCCCGCTCGGGTTCTGGTTCGCCCAGCAGGGTTCGATCGTCGTCTTCTGCCTGTTGATCGTCGTCTACGTGATCGGCATGAACCGGCTGGACCGTCGGTTCGGCGTGTCGGAGGGCGACTGACATGGACGTGCAGGCCTGGACCTTCGTCATCGTCGGGCTGACCTTCGCCCTCTACATCGGGATCGCGGTGTGGTCCCGCGCCGGCTCGACCGGCGAGTTCTACGTCGCGGGCAAGGGCGTCTCGCCGATCGCCAACGGCATGGCGACCGCCGCCGACTGGATGAGCGCCGCGTCGTTCATCTCGATGGCGGGCATCATCGCGTTCCAGGGCATGGACGGATCGGTCTACCTCATGGGCTGGACCGGCGGCTACGTGCTGCTCGCGCTGTTGCTGGCGCCGTATCTCCGCAAGTTCGGCAAGTTCACGGTGCCCGACTTCATGGGCGACCGCTATGGCTCGCAGGTGGCCCGCTTCGTGGCGGTGATCTGCGCCATCTTCATCTCGTTCACCTACGTCGCGGGGCAGATGCGGGGTGTCGGCGTGGTGTTCAGCCGGTTCCTCGAAGTCGACATCACGCTCGGCGTGATCATCGGCATGGGGCTCGTCTTCTTCTACGCCGTGCTCGGCGGCATGAAGGGGATCACCTACACGCAGGTCGCCCAGTACTGCGTCCTGATCTTCGCCTACACGGTTCCGGCGGTCTTCCTGGGACTGATGGCGACCGGCAACCCGATTCCGCAGTTCGCGCTCGGCGGCACGGTCGCCGACGGGACGGGACTCCTCCAGAAGCTCGACGCCACCCTCGTCGACCTCGGCTTCGCGACCTACACCGGGTACCAGAAGAGCATGATCGATCTGGTGTGCATCACCGGCGCCCTCATGCTCGGCACCGCCGGACTGCCGCACGTCATCATCCGCTTCTACACGGTCCGCCGCGTGCGGGACGCCCGCTCGAGCGCGGGCTGGGCGCTCCTCTTCATCGCGATCCTCTACACGACGGCTCCGGCGATCGCGGTCTTCGCCCGCGCGAACCTGCTCGACACCGTCCCCGGCGTCGCATACGCCGAGGCACCGGGCTGGGTCGCGACCTGGGAGGACTCGGGGCTCGTGGCGTGGGTCGACAAGAACGGTGACGGGGTCATCCAGCACGCGCCGGGCGCGGTGTTCGCCGGTTCCCCGGACTTTCTCAGTGCCGAGGACGGGTCATTCCTGCGGGGCGATCATGGCCAGCGTCTGCTGTCGAACGAACCGACCGACGGCGCGAACGAACTCTTCGTCGATCGCGACATCATGGTGCTCGCGAATCCCGAGATCGCGAATCTCCCGGACTGGGTGATCGCCCTCGTGGCGGCGGGCGGACTCGCGGCGGCGCTCTCGACCGCGGCGGGTCTCCTGATGGTGATATCGAGCGCGGTCAGCCACGACCTCGTGAAGCGCATGCTCCGGCCCGACATCTCCGAGAAGAGCGAGCTGACCCTCGCCCGCGTCGCCGCCGCGGTCGCGGTCGTCTTCGCCGGATATCTCGGCATCAATCCGCCCGACTACGTCGCGGCGGTCGTCGCCTTCGCGTTCGGCCTCGCGGCAAGCAGCTTCTTCCCGGCGATCCTGCTCGGCATCTTCTGGAACCGCATGAACGCCGCGGGCGCGATCGCGGGCATGGTCGCGGGGATCGGCGCCACGACGGCGTACATCGTCTGGTTCAAGTTCATCGATCCCGCGTCGAACTCCGCCCAGCACTGGTTCCTCGGGGTCTCACCCGAGGGCTTCGGCACGATCGGCATGCTGCTCAACTTCGCGGTCGCGATCCCGGTGTCGCTGATGACCCGGCCGCCGTCGGACGAGATCCTCGCGATGATCGAGGACATCCGCGTGCCGATCGGGGCGGGGGAAGCGCACGAGTTGTCGGCGTAGTTGGGGCGGGGGAGATTGGATCGCAAGCCCGACTCCGCGGCCCCGACATGGCGGGAGAGAAGAATCCAACGCACGATTCCGCTCCCCCGATTTCGGGGGAGCTGTCGCCGAAGGCGACTGAGGGGGCTATGTCGTCGGCTCGATCGTTCTTCGAGGCAGCCGAGTTCCCCCTCCGCCTGCTTCGCAGGCACCTCCCCCGCCATGGCGGGGGAGGGGAATCGAACCCGTGATTGCGCCCTCCAAATCTCCTGCTCACCTCACTCCTGATCACCTGCTCTCGGCCGTAGGCCGCAACTCGAACCCCTCGAACTGGAACGCCGGACTCACGGTGCAACTGACGAGCGTCCATTCGCCGCGGCTCTTCGCCCGCTGCCAGTGATGCGCCGGCACGATCCCCTGCGGGCGTTCGCCGGCTCGGAGGTCGGTGCCGAGGTGGACCGTCGTCTCGGCGGTGGGGGAGTCCTTGCCGATCTCCAGATCGAGCGGCGCCCCGGCGAGGTGATGCCAGATCTCGACCGCGTCGACCCGGTGCCAGCGATTCTCCACATCTCCGGGCAGCAGGAAGTAGATCGCGGTGCCATGGCCGCGACCGCCGTCGGCGGGGATGTCGCGCCAGGTCTCGCGGTACCACCCGCCTTCCGGGTGCGGCATGAGTTCCAGCAATCGCGTGATCTCTTCGGCGTCGAGGTTCGGCAGATCGGGTCGGATGGTCATCCGGTCAGGGTACGATGCCTTCCATGGACGCATCGATGCCAGAGGCCGACGTCGCGCCGGGAACCCCGCGGGAGACGGCGATTCCGCTGCTCTACGACCGGCACGCGCCGATGATCCGTGGGCTCGCCTGGCGCATGGCGGGGAGCGAGGACGAGGCCGACGAGATCCTGCAGGACACGTTTCTCGAGGCGTACAAGAGCTGGCACAACTTCGAGGGACGGTCCAAGGCGAGCACCTGGCTCGGCGGCATCGCCATCCGGCAGTGGAAGCGGCGGCATCGGCGGCGGGTCGGCGAGCCGAAGCGGATGCCGTCGATCGACGAATTGCTCCCCTTCGGCGAGACGACCAGCAGCATCCTGCCCGGGAACGGGGAAACGCCGCTCGAGGAGAACATCCGCCGCGAGTCCGCGACGGCCGTGCATCGGGCGATTCTCGAACTGCCCGAGGACTTTCGCGTGCCGCTGGTGATGAAGGAGATGCTGGAGATCCCGGTGAACGACGTCGCGGACGCGCTCGGGATCAACCCGCAGACCGTCAAGACGCGGCTCCATCGGGCGCGACTGCGGATCCGCGAGGCCCTGCGGTCCACCCTGCCGCAGTCGCCAGCGGTCGATCCGGCGTACGACCGGCAGACCTGCATCGATCTCCTGCAGGCGAAGCTCGACGCGCAGGACGCCGGACGGGACTTCCCGGTGACCGACGACTTCCTCTGCGAGCGGTGCTCGTCGGTGTTCCAGGAACTCGACATGGCGGTGGGCATGTGCCGCACGTGTGAGAACCTGGCGCCCCGGCCCGAGTCCCGGGACAGGCTGCTCGCCGGTCTGGGCGTCGAGAATGCACCACCCCCGCCGGAATCGACCGAGGACTGCGGCTGTCCCTGAATCGGATGGGGCGCTTGAATCGGGGAACCAGAGTCGCCCGGCCGGTCACACATCGCGTCTGACCGCCAGGCGACGTCCGCCGCGGTCACCTTGTTCGATTCCGATCCTGAACCCTCTGGAGAACGCCGATGGCGACCGCCACCTCCGAATCTCCCATGTCTTCTTCGTCCGCCTCGACCGAGATCGATCCCCGCGAGGCCTATCGCCTCTTCCAGTCGGATGAGGCGATTCTCGTGGACGTCCGCGAACCTGACGAGCACCGTCAGGTCCACGTCGCGGGTTCCATGCTCGTGCCGGTCGGCACGCTCGACGTGAGCCGCATCCGGGCCGCCGCGGGCGACCGCCGGGTCCTCATCCACTGCAAGTCCGGTCGCCGGGCCGCCGACGCCGTCGCCCGCTACAACGCCGCCACCGGCACCGTCGCGGTCAACGTGGTCGGCGGCATCGAGGCGTGGCAGAAGGCTGGTCTCCCGGTGGTTCGGGACGTCAAGGCGCCGCTCCCCCTCATGCGGCAGGTCCAGATCGTGATCGGACTCTTCGTGGCCGCGTTCACGGCCCTCGGCGCCTTCGTGAATCCGTGGTTCCTGGTGGTGCCCGCCTTCATGGGCTGCGGCCTGCTCTTCGCGGGCATCACCGGTTTCTGCGGTCTGGCGACCGTGCTCTCGATGATGCCGTGGAACCGGGTCACCGGGGCACCGATCGCCACCAGTTGCTCGACCGGCTCCTGCTGAACCCGGCCTCCGGTCCCCTTCAATCGACGCTTGTCCGACAGTCCGCGTTTCCCCTCCTGCCACGCGAGGGGGAACGCGGGCTTCGTTAGAATTCCGCCGATGAACGCCACCCCGGATCCCGGTACCGACCTCGCCGCCTCGACCGCCAGCCGATCTCGCGGAGCCTCCCGGCACGGGGCGATTCTCGTGACCGGGGCGGGGGGTGAGATGGGACACGGCCTCCTCGAAGCGTTCGCCGCCGAGCGGACGCGACGGCAGGAGGCCGGCGAGTCGTTCCCCGCGGTGGTCGCGATCGATCTTCGCGAATTGCCGGAGTCGCACCGGGCGCTCTGCGACGAATCCTTCGCGGGCGACATCTGCGACGACAAGTTGCTCGAGCGGATGCTGTCGTCGTTCGAGGTCGGCGAGATCTACCACCTCGCGGCGTTGCTCTCGACCCGCAGCGAGTTCGTTCCGGAGACCGCGCACGCGGTGAACGTCGGCGGCACGCTCAACCTCCTGCGACTCGCGGCCGAGGAGGCCCGCACCCACGGCAGCGCCGTCCGGTTCTTCTTCCCGAGCTCGATCGCGGCGTACGGACTGCCCGATCTCGCCACCAAGCAGGCCGCGGGCGCCGTCTCCGAGGACCAGTACCTCCAGCCGCACACGATGTACGGCGCGAACAAGGTGAGCGGCGAGAACCTCGGGTTCTACTACGCGAACCACTACCGCAAGCTCGCCGCCGACCGCATGGCGCATCCGATCGACTTCCGCTCGATCCGCTTTCCCGGCATCATCAGCGCCGACACCGTGCCGAGCGGCGGCACCAGCGACTACGGACCCGAGATGCTGCATGCCGCCGCCCGCAACGAGCCGTATGCGTGCTTCGTGCGGCCGGACGCCCGCATTCCGTTCATGACGATGCCCGAGGCGATCGGCGCGATCCGCGGTCTCATGGCGGCTCCCGGCGAGTCTCTCACGCGGACCGTCTACAACATCCAGTCGTTCAACCCGAGCGCCGAGGAGTTCCTCGCCGAGGTCCGGAAGCACTTCCCAGACGCCGAGACGACCTTCGAGCCGGATCTCGCTCGCCAGTCGATCGTCGACAGCTGGCCCGAGGCATGTGACGACGCGGCCGCTCGGGCCGACTGGGGCTGGGCTCCGACCTACGATCTCGCTTCGGCATTCAGCGAATACCTCGTGCCCCGCATCCGGGCGCGGTACGGCCGCTGACATTCCCGCACCCTCGAACCAATCTCGAACCACGACGCCAAGAATGGACCCGCGCGACATGACCACCCTCGACGCCAACGATGTCTTCGCCGATCGCACCGCCACCACGCTCGCGCATCTCGCGGAGACCGGCCAGCTGAAGCGGCTGCAGACGATCGAGGGGCCCATGGGTGCCACCGTGAAGCTTCGTGGTCATGGCGAGGTGGTCTGTCTCTGCTCGAACAACTATCTCGGCCTGGCCAACCATCCGGAAGTCGTCGAGGCCGGGCTCGAAGGACTGCGTCGCTACGGCGCGGGCACCGCGAGCGTGCGATTCATCTGCGGCACCTTCGACTGCCACGAGCGTCTTGAGAATCGCATCGCCGAGTTCCACGGTGTCGAGGCGGCGTACACCTTCACGAGCTGCTGGAATGCGAACGAAGCGATCTTCGCGACGCTCTGCGAGCCTGGCGATCTCATCATCTCCGACGAGCTCAACCACGCTTCGATCATCGACGGCATCCGGCTCGCGACGGTGATCAAGAAGGGCATCCACAAGGGTGTCTACAAGCACAGCGATCTCGACAACCTGCGCGAGAAGCTTGTCGCCGCCAAGGCGAACCCCGACGTGACCGGCCAGATCTGGGTCGTCACCGACGGCGTCTTCAGCATGGAGGGCGACATCGGCGATCTGCCGGCACTCCGCGCGATCTGCGACGAGTTCGACGCGAAGCTCGTGGTCGACGACAGCCACGGCACCGGCGTCATGGGCGCGACCGGTCGTGGCACGCACGAGCACTGGGGCATGGACGGCTCGCGGATCGACCTCTTCACGAGCACGCTCGGCAAGGCCCTCGGGGGTGGCGCCGGCGGCTACATGGCCGGCTCGCGGGCGATGGTCGAACTCATGATCCAGCGGGGCCGCCCGACGCTCTTCTCGAACGCGTTGCCCGCGACGATCGCGTGCAGCGCCGACAAGGCGATCGAGATCCTCATGCGCGAGCCCGAGCGGGTCGCGAAGCTCCGCGCCAACACCGCCGCCGCCCGCGAAGGCATCCGAAGCGTCGGCTTCGAGGTGCTGGAGAGCCCGACCGCGATCTGCCCGATCATCGTGCACGACACCGCGAAGGCGATCGCGATGAGCGCTCGCCTGCTCGAACTCGGCGTCTTCGTGATCGGCTTCGGCTACCCGGTCGTCCCCGAGGGCGAGGCCCGACTCCGTTGCCAGATCTCCGCCGCCCACGAGAAGTCGCACCTCGACACGTTCATCGAACA
>CAYZSH010000012.1:0-8799 GCA_964481025.1 uncultured Isosphaeraceae bacterium | reverse complement strand
CTTCTCCCTCAAAGCACCCGGAAGAACATCGGGTACTTGAAGAAACCGCCGCTCGACGCCTGCACGGCGGCGATGATCGGGCAGACGACCGCCAGCACGCCGAGGATGATCAGGAACGGGATGCCGATGATCACGAGGGCGAGCAGGCCGAAGACGGCGGCCATGATGAACTCGAAGATCATCCAGTTGGCGATCTCGCGTCCATGTCGATCGATCTCGGGATCCTCCCGCTTCGTGAGCCACATGACGATCGGGACCACCAGTCCCGCGAACGGGACGATGTAGCCCGCGAACTGGCTGAGGTGCATGAACATGAGGTAGGTCGGCGTGGCGGCCGGCGTCACGCCCGAGGTCGACGGCGTGAACGACCAGTTCGCGTCGTCACCGGTCGGTGGTGACGTTCGCGGCGGGGGAGGTGCCGTTCGCCCGTCGATCTCCATCCACGGCTGCCAGCGATCGTCGCCGTCGGCGCACACCTGCCAGTCGCCGGGCGAAGTCGTGACTCGCGAGCGGATCTCGTCGCGGGTGTACGGTCCCTGGGGATCCTGGCCGGGAAGGGCGAGCCACCATCGTTCCGTCTTGTCTGTCATGTCATGTCCGGTGCTGATGGAATGCGGGACGCTCGAGGCCCGTGCCCGCACTGCGCAGGACCGATGGAGGACATTCTGCCGGATCCGTTCAGGCGTCGCTCGTCGGGGTTGCCGGGGCCTCGCCGCGACCACCTCGTCGCCGCGGGCGATCCGGCGGGGCGGGGCGATCCTGCGGCGGCGGGGCGGCGTCGCGGGGCGGACGTCCGCCCGCGTCGCGGGTCAGGCGTTCGAGCATCGCCTCGAGTCGCGCGACGCGCTCCTCGAGCATGCGACGCTGCTCCTCGGATCGCCGCAGGGCCTCGCCGATGCGCCGCGCGAACTGCTCGCCTTCCTCGGCGCGGCGACGCATCGCTTCCTCGACGCCGCGGCCGAGACGCTCGCCGTTCTCGTGCATCGAACGGAACTGCGACTCGACCTCGCGAGCGAAGTTCTCGGCGTGACGTTCCCATTCGCGGGAGAACGACTCCATCCGCGCCTCGAGTTCGCGTTCGATCTCGGGCCAGCGACCCTCGAACTCGCCGTGCATCGCCTTGAGGTGCGGGATCAGGGCGTCCATCACATGGTCGTGAAGATCGCCGTGGAACTCGAACTCGCCGTGATGGTCGTGGTCATCGTGGTCGTCGTCTTCCTCGTGCTCGACCTCGATCCGGATCTCCATGTCCCCGTCGCCGTCGCCGTTCTCGAGCAGACGCTGGATCAGACCCCGGATCTCCATCGGAAGGTCGTCGCCGAACTCGAACTCGAGGTCCTCATCCTCGATCTCCATCGGTGATCCGAGCAGGTCGGGATTCCACGCCACGAGTTCGACCTTCAGTTCCACCTTCTCATCGCCGCGCAGGACCCACATCCCGACCGTCTGGCCGGGCTTGAAGCTCTGGAGCTTCTCTGCGAGGCGCTCGGTCGTGAGGATGCCCTTCTCGCTGGTCAGGATGATGTCGCCGCTTCGCAGGCCGGCCTTGGCGGCGGGGGTTCCCGGCAGGACGTCGACGACGCGAACGCCCTTCTCAGCATTCTCCATGCGAATCCCCAGCATGGCGCGGGGCGGGGCGGCGTTCCACTCGATGTCCTTCAGTCCGCCGTCGAGTCGCTGCACCTGCCCGTCGGGGCCGACGAAGACCATGACGTTGCCTTCGGCCTGCCCGTTCCCGTGGAGCCCCGGGATGTGCATGGGCTTGGCGGCCATGCCGGGCACCGCGATCGTGACGTCCTCCATCGGATGTCCGTGAGCGTCGAGGACGACGATCCCGTGGGGTTCCTTCCGGAGGCGGTCGCCCGGGATCCGCTCGCCGTCGACGACGACGGTCATGTCGCCGTTCTCGATGCTCACCTCGACGGTGCGGGAGCGGACTTGCGTCTCGGGCGGGGTCGTCTCGGTCGCAAGTGCCAGCACCGAGGGAACCCCGGCGAGCAGGGTGACGGCGATGAGAGGGGTGCGGACGCGGCGAAGCAGGTCGACGGTCATGAGGGGCGCTCCAAGGCTCTTTCAGACGGGTGGGGATCGGAGTGGACGGTCGGTCCGTTCCCGCAATTCTCGGGGACGAACCGACCATTGGCAAAACGCCCCGCAGACTTTCAGGTTGCAGGAGAACGGGGGAAGCGGCGGAGGTCCTCCGAGGCCGATCAGCTGACGCTGATCGTCGGCATCTGATATCGGCCCTCGGCGGCCGCGATCGAGATCCGGCTGGCGGTATGCGTGACAAGGGCGTCGAACGACGCCGCGAGGGCGGGATCGTCCCAGTTGGCGGTCGGGTTGCCGCTGTCGGAGTTCTTCCGCAGGGCGGGGGTGATCGGAACGCCGCCCAGGAACGGCAGGCCCATGGTCTGGGCGAGCACCTCGGCACCACCGCGGCCGAAGAGGTCGTACTCCTTGCCGTCGTCGCCCACGAAGTGGCTCATGTTCTCGACGATGCCGAGCACCTCGATGCCGAGGTTCTCGAACATGCGGACCGCACGGCGGGCGTCGTCCTGGGCGACCCGCTGCGGCGTGCAGACCACGACCGCACCGGTCAACGGCAGGAGCTGGGCGAGGGTCAGCGGAACGTCACCGGTGCCCGGCGGCAGGTCGACGATCAGGTAGTCGAGTTCGCCCCACTCGGTCTGCATCGCCAGTTGCTTGAAGGCGCCGTGCGCCATCGGTCCTCGCCACACCAGCGCCTTGTCCTCCTCGACCAGCTTGCCGATCGTCATCGACTTGATGCCGTTCGTCTCGAACGGCATGAGCATCGAGCCTCGGGCCACGGTCTGCACGTCGCCGAGGCCGAGCATGGTCGGCAGCGACGGTCCGTAGATGTCGCCGTCGAGGAGACCGACGCGGGCCCCGTGCCGGGCGAGTCCGACCGCGAGGTTCACCGCGATGGTGCTCTTGCCGACCCCGCCCTTGCCCGCACCGACCGCGATGATCTGACGCACGCCGGGGAGCGGACTCTCGCCGACCTTCTGGTTCGGACGTCGAACGTCGGCGGTGAACTCGACCTCGATCGCGGAGAGCGCATGGCCGGTCTCTGCGGCCGCGGCGTTGACCGCCGCCTCGATGTCGCCGCGGATCCGGTCCTTCATGGGACAGGCCGGGGTCGTGAGTTCGACGGTGATGAGGGCCCGGTCACCGTCGACATCGTGTCGCTTCACCATGCCGAGTGTGACGAGATCCTTGCCCAGATCCGGGTCGCGGACGGTGCGAAGGGCGTCGAGAACACGTTCGGGGGTGAGCGCCATGGCTGTTCCGGGAGGGGATGGGTGAGCGGGGCAGGTCCGGGAATCGAAGGATCCTGCCGCCGGGAGGATGCGAATCCACCCCGGACGCCGCCGGACCGACCAATATACGGATACGTTCGCTCTCCGACCGATGCGGACGCAGTATCCAGATCGCCTTTCCACCCCCGGAGACTCGGGACATGCTCGCCAGATCGCTCGCCGTCACGCTTCTCGGCATCACCTTCGGAGCCGCGGCCGCGTCCACCCCGCCCAAGCCGTCGATCCAGGACTCCGGTCGCCAGGCCACGCCTGAAGGTCGTACCGCCGCTGGGAAGGGGACGGACGACGTCAAGATGCAGAACGCCATGGCGCTGCGAGGCGGGGTGAGCGAGGACATGTGGCTCGAGTCGCTGCATCGGCTGACCCGGGTCCCCTCCCCTCGACGCGATCTGGTCACGCGGCTGGTTCGGGCGTACATCGTCGCCGCCACCGAGTGGCGGGAGACGCAGGCTCCCGAAATGAAGCGGCTCACGGAGATCCTCGTCGCCGCCCGGAAGTCCGGCGAGCAGCCCCCCGTCGAGGTGGTGACCAAGGTTCGCCAGATCCGCGCCTCGATGCCGCGGCTCTCCGACCTGCAGGAGAAGGTCTGGGATCTGCTCAACAGTCCCGAGCAGGTTCGGCTCGTCGAAGAGATCACCGCCATCAAGAAGTCGGGGCTTCCCAAGGACATCACCGAGGGGCGCCGGTCCGCGGGCGCGCCTGCGGTCGTGACCGCGAAGCCCGCTGACGCGGACTCGGGTGCCACCGATGCCGACGCCACGGAGAAGCCCGCCGCGGCGCCCGCCCTCTGGAGCTTCGTGGACGATCCCAACGCCGGCAAGCCGCTGCCCGAGCCCGAGGCGAAGCCTGCGCCGGATCACACGCCGTCCGAAGGCTGATACCGTCGTCGGCGCCGCGTCCGACGCCCGCAGAAGAACGACCCGAGCCTTCGGTCATCCGAAGGCTCGGGTCGTTTCAATCGGGTCGCCACTGGAAGAGGTGGCTCAGCCGCCACCGGCCACGATGATGTCGTCGTACTCGCTCACCACGGTCGGCGTGCCGTTGGCCGTGCTGCTGACGATGTTGGTGACCGGGCTGCCCGGGGAGCCGGGACCGTCGGCGATGTTGAAGAAGATCCCGTCGGGGCCGGGGGAGATGAGGACGTACTCGCCGCGGGGCGCGCCCGACTGAGGCTGCTTGGCGGCACCGATCGCGGGGGTTCGGAGAATCTGCGCGAAGGTGGACTCGCGATCGGTCGCGCGACGCAGGATGCTGTTCTGTGGTTGGTTCTTGCCGAAGTCACCGAGCGACTGGGCATCGAGCAGTCGGGCCTGGCTCGCCAGAGAGAACTGGGTCGCCATCGCATCGGTGCCGACCATGGGGCCGTTGGATCGGAGCCGGCGGGCGTACATGACCGGCTGGCCCCAGGCGTCCACGACCGAGGGGACGAACTCGAGTTCACCGAGCGTGCCTTCCTCGTCGAAGTTGTACTTCACGGGGCGGAACGACGACTCCTTCGGGCTGAAGAACGGCGCGTATCGCTTGCCCTCGATGAACGGGCCGTCGCCGACACCCTGCGAGTAGATCGCCACGCGGAACGCGGGGGCGCCCGGACGGGTGAACGCGAGCACCTCGCCGGTCGAGCTCGGGTCGCTGGGGTCGAACGGGATCGATCCCAGCTCCGAGATGTTGGTGTAGGTCACACCGTTGACGGTGATCGGAAGGTCGTTCTGCGAGATCGCACCGCCCGTGAGATGCAGGACGGCGTTCTGCATCGGGCTGATCCGCGGATCCGCCGCGAGGTACTCCTCGGGGACCACGCCGGGGGCGTAGCCGAACTGCTGGATGAAGGCATCGCATGCCTTGGCGAACTCCTCCATGGTGGAGGTCGTCTCGGTCACGCGAGCCTTCTCGCGAACCTTGCCGAGGGCGGGAAGCAGGATGCCGATCAGCAGCACGATGATGCCGATGACCACCATCAACTCGGTGATGGTGAAGGCTCGGCGTGTCCGCGACGGCTGTGAGGACGGGAGGCGGAAGGCGTGCATCGGGGCCAGCTCCGAAGATCCGGGGTGGGGCGAACGTCGGACAACCTCAAGGTCGACCATCGACCGGCGAGGCACTCGACCCGTGAACCGGACCCGGAGCGCGCGACGACGTCGGCGGCGGAACCGGACGTCCTCGCCACGCTCGTCCGCGGAGAGGATACGGCGATCGGGGCGGGAGTTGTTGCAGTTCGAACCGCGATTCAGGGGATTCCGCCCCCGCGTTCCGGGAGTGGATCGGGGGCAGGGACCCCGATCCGGGGATCCAGTCGGCCCTGCGAGCGGAGATGGCGGAGTCCCTCGTAGACCACGATCGCCACCGCCGTCGCGAGATTCAGGCTGCGAACGCCGGGCACCATCGCCATCGGCAGGGAGACCACGCGGTCCGGGCCGTGCCGTTCCACCCAGGCCGCGTGGAACGCCGGCCCGACCCCCGAGCTCTCCTTGCCGAAGACCAGTCGGTCGCCGAGTTCGAACGGGACGTCCCAGTGCGGACGCCCGCCGCGAGCGGTGAGCAACCAGCCCGGGCCCGGCACCGCCCGATCGCACGCCTCCCAGTCCGCGTGCTCCCGGCAGTCCACCAGATGCCAGTAGTCGAGTCCCGCCCGACGGCGAGCCTTCTCGTCCATCGAGAACCCGATCGGATGCACCACGTGCAGGCGGCACCCGGTGGCCGCGGCCGTCCGCCCGATGTTCCCGGTGTTGTTCGGGATCTCAGGTTCGACGAGCACGATCTCGAAGTGCGGGCGGATCGGCGCCTCCGCGGCGTTGGTCTGCGTCTCGGTCATCGACGTGGAGTCTCCCCGCGCGTCACTTGATGCCCTTCACTTGCAGGCCGAATCCCGAGGAACGGATCTCGACCGCGGTGCCACCCGGGGATCCGATCGGCAGGAACCGTCCCGGACCGACGACCGGCTGGCCCTGGCCATCGACGAGGACGACCTTCTGGACGTCGAGGCCGCCGCGGGCCATGCCCAGCCCGGCGAAGAACGCGGCGGTCACGGCGACGCCGGCGAGGAATGCGGTGAGGGTGTCCTTCTTCATGTCGAGACTCCTTCGCGAGAGGTGATCGTCGTGGCGGTCCGATCCCGCCGTGCCGCTACCGTAGCAGCAATGGCTCTCTTCGCTTCCACCGTGTTCGCCGCGACTCTCGCGATGACGCCGTTGGTCGAGACCGGCGGCGGTCCGGTCACGCCCGACGACGAGTACGTCGTGATCGCCAGCCGACGATGCCGAGAGACCGACGGCTGGTCGCAGGTCGCCGCCGCGCTGGCCGCCAAGCACGCCTGCGAGCTTCTGACCTTCGACGAGTCACCGGACGAGCTGCACGCCGAGCTCGTCGCCCGACGTCCACGCCTCGTCGGCGTCGTCGCGATGCCGGACGAGGCGGGGCGGGGCCGGGTCGGCGAGATCCATCGACTGCTTCGACGGCTCGACGACGATCCGTACCTCGACGCCCGCTGGGGCATGGTCACGGGGGCGAGCTGGGCGGATGCGATGGAGATCGTCCGCGCGACGCGACCGCTTGAGATATCGAAGATGCTCGCGAACACGCCGGTGCCGCTCGAAGTCGTGCCCGACGCCGCGTACTTCGACGAGGGCGTCGCCGGTCGTCGGGTGGTTCGGCTCGACGGTGGTCGACCTTGGCCGATCCTCGGCGACCCGCACACCGCCGACGACTTCGCCCGCACGTTCGATCGTCTGCGGCCGGACCTTCTCGTCACCAGCGGCCGCACCAACGAGGAACGCTGGATGATCGGGCACACCTTCGACGGCGGGCGAGTGATCGCCGCCGAGGATGGTGGCCTTCGCGCCCGGACGCCCGACGGCGTCGACGTTCCGATCGGGGCCGACGGACCGATGGCGATGCTCGGTGCGGGCAGTTGCCTGCTCGGGTTCATTCCCGACGCCGACGTTCTTCCGCTTCGATTCGTGCGGCACGCGGGAGCGCGACAGATCGTCGGCTACTGCTCGACGACGTGGCACGGCGCGGGCGGCTGGGACCTGTACGCCCGATTCCTCGACGAACCGGGGCGGCACGACCTGGCGACGAACGCGTGGCTTGCGCAGCAGGATCTCGTCCGGCGCTTCGATGCCGCGTTCCCCGACATGCCGGTCGTCTCGACCGCGGGGTTCGATGAACGCGCCGTCCCGGAGTTCCGGCAGGCCGTGTCCGACGCGACGGGCATGCCGCGGACCGACGATCGCTTCGATGATCTCTCCGGCCTGCTCTGGGACCGTGATGCCCTCGTCGTCGTCGGTGATCCGGCCTGGTCGGTACGGCTTCCGGAGGGTGATCTTCCGTGGTACGCGGAGGTTCACCGCGACGGAGACCTGCTGCTGATCGACGTGCAGGTGCGTCGCGATCTCACGGATCGACCGACGCCCGCGATCGTGCTCGAGGATCGCATCGTGCCCGGGCGGGTCATCGAGTCGTCGGGGCTCGATCCGGTCGTGCTCGACGACCTCGTCTTCCTGCCCGGTCTGCGTGATCTGCGCCCGGGAAGCGCGGCGACGATCGTCATCGAGGCACCGCTCGCGGATCCCGCGCGTGAGGGAGGCGAACTCGATGCCTCGGATCGGCGATCGCTTCTCCAGTCGGTGCCGCCGTCGATCCGGCCTCGCCTGTCAACCGTGCTCGATGCCGCAGGCGACAACGCCGTCGAACTCGCCGCCGCCCTCGATGCGGTGCCCGCGGAACACCGGGGGTCGATGATCCATCTCGTCGCGAATCTTCCGCCGCGGGATGCACGGGAACTTCCCGCGTCGTTCCTCCTGGAGCAGGTCGCGCTCGCGCACGAGTCGTTCGAAGGATCGCCGTGGCACGACGGGGTGCCCGAGGTTGTCTTCCTCGATGCCGTCCTTCCGCACGCGCACATCGACGAGCGACGTGACGACTGGCGACGCGACTTCGTCGATCGATTCCGCGAACTCGCGTGGTCGGCGCCGACGCAGGAGGACGCGGTGCGAACGCTCAATCGCGAGATCTTCGCGCGGCTCGAGATCGTCTTCGACGCGAACAAGCGACTCACCAACGAACAGAGTCCGTATCAGTCGACGTTGCAGGGCTGCGCCAGTTGCACCGGCATGTCGATCCTCCTTGCGAACGCCTGCCGCGCGGCGGGCATTCCCGCCCGGATCGCGGGCATTCCCGAGTGGCCGACCGGCGACAACCACACGTGGATCGAGGTCTTCGACCCGATCGACGGACGCTGGCACTGGATCGAGGCGTACGGCGACGGCGGCTACGACGAGGGCTGGTGGGTCGACAAGGTCCGCGAGATCGCCGCGAGTGATCCGGCCGATCCCCGGCATCGCATCTGGGCCGCGGGCTGGACGCGCCCGGAGGGCGTGCCCGATCGAATGCCGCTCTGGTGGTTGGATGAGACCGACGATCCGGTGCCGGGGGTGGATCGGACGGCGGCGTACGCGGG
>CAYZSH010000011.1:20540-29092 GCA_964481025.1 uncultured Isosphaeraceae bacterium | reverse complement strand
GGGTACGCGTAGTTCTTCCGGTCCCATTTCGCGTGCTCGGCGATCGAGCAGCCGAGGGCCATGCCGACCATCGCGGCCATCTCGACCGCCCGCCGGTTCATGACCGGCAGCGTGCCCGGCAGTGCCGCGACCAGCGGATCGACGAGGGTGTTCGGCTCGGCGTCCTCGAACTCCGGGCACGCGGGGTTCGCGGCGCGGGTGAACATCTTCGATCGGGTCGAGAGCTCGACGTGGATCTCGAGGCCCACGATGAGGCGGGTGGCGGCGATATCGTCACGCGTCAGGCCGGTGGTCATGCCGGAGATTCTACGGGTTCGTCACCGACGCTCCCGTCCCCGGCGATCCGGCCCCGTCCCTTCCGAGGAGAACCCCGTGCTGTCGCGCCCCCTCCGCCCCCGCTCGCCTCGTCGCCGTCTCCGTTCGTCGCTCGTGCCGATCCTTGCGATCCTGAGTGCCGCGATTCCGGGTTCCCCCGTCTTCGGGGTCGATGAGGACCTCCTCACGCCCCGTCGCCTCTATCACGGCGTCGGACGACCGATTCCGATCGTGCTTGCCCTGCGGGGTCGGACGGACGTGCCTGCGGACGGTTTCACGCTGCTGCTGGTGGCTCCCGACGGTGAGGTGATCACCAGCGCCGAGGGGCTGCCGCCCGGGGAGTTCGATCTCACCGAGGTGCTGCCCGCGATTCCAGATCTGACCCGCGCCGCCCGTGTGCAGGTGGTCGTGGACGGCGAGCCGGTGGGCACGCCGCTCGTGGTGCAGCCGTTGATCGGACGGGAGCCGGTCCGGACGGTGCGGGCCACCCGGCCCCAGGGAGACACGCGGTACACGCGGATCATCGGATACGGCGAGACGCTTCTCGATCCCCAGAACGACGCCGATCGTCAGGCGCTGGACGAGATGATGGAGTCACCGGACTGGGACGAGGGCGAGGGACCGATCCTCTCCGGCTTCCGCATCTACCCCGATCGGGACGTGGTGATGGAGACCGACTTCGGCGAGATCCGGATCGACCTCGCGCCCGAGTCCGCGCCGAACACCGCGTGGAACTTCCGGCATCTCGCGGAGAACGGCTTCTACGACGACACGCTCGTGCATCGGGTCGTGCACTACGACCGCACCGGCCGCCGCTTCGTGATCCAGGGCGGCGATCCGACCGGCACCGGCGAAGGTGGTCCGGGGTGGGATCTGCCGATCGAACGCTCCGATCTTCCGCACGATCTCGGGGTCATCTCGATGGCCCGGGCCGATCACCCCGACAGCGCCGGAAGCCAGTGGTTCATCGCGCTCTCCCGCGAAGGCACCGCCCGACTCGACGGGCAGTACTGCGCGTTCGGATGGGCGACCGAAGGCGCCGAGGCGATTGCACGACTGTCGGACGTCGAGATCGAGGACGTCGAATCCGGACGCCCGACGCATCCCCCGCGGGTTGCCCGCATGATGCTCGTGCCCGCGGAGCCGCTGCAGCCGGGACGACCGCGATCCGCCGAACGAATCGACACCTGGTGGACGCCGCCCCCGACCGACACGAGCCCCGAAGGACGACGCCCCCGCTGAAGCGGAGGCGTCGATCGGGCGCGAGTCTGGTGGAGCATCAGTTGTCGGGAAGTTCGTTCGCGACGAGACGGAAGCCAATGTCGGGTGCCAGTTGGGACTCGAAGATCGCACTCGACCGGTCGATCCGACAGTCCTCGACATCCGACAGGTGGGAGCCGCCCAACACGTCGGTGTAGCCGTTCACGCCGCTGCAACGCTCCTTGACGTTCCCGTGCACGTCGTACAGACCCCAGAGATTCGGAAGTCGCTTTCCGACCGGCTCGGGCTTCCCGTTGGAACCAACGGTCTTGTAGGTCGCGAAGTCGCCGAGGTACGACTCGGCCTGTTCGTCGCCGAAGCAGTACCCCGCGGATTCGCCGGCACCAGCGAAGTACCGCCATTCCTCCGTGGAAGGGAGGCGGCAGCGCACCTTGAACTTCGAATACAGCTTGGGAAGGAAACCGGATCTTTCCACGATGTCGATACTCGTCATGTTCGAGACCGGCAGATCGTCTCCCTGATGCTCCATGGGGGGGAGTTCCCCGAGCACATGCTTCCAGACCTTCTGGGTGGTCTCGGTCGTCGCAACCCAGAGTTCCTTTCCGTTTGGCGCCGGCACCCGCACGAACTCGATGGACGGCCCGTTGTCTCCGAGCGTGACAGTCCGACGGTTCTCCGGCTGGTTGACGAAGTCCGCAACCTTGCCGGCGAGTCGCGGGTTCTCCTGCCGCTTGACCTCCTCCGGATCCGGAGGATTCGGCACTCTCTTCGGGGAAAAGACCAGACGAAATCCTCGACTTCCGGAAGCGTCGGGGTCCACCTGTCGGCGTCCCAACTGATCTCGGAACACCCGCCCCCCCGTGCCGTCCGGGCCACCCGGGTCCTTCTTGGCCAGATAGTCCGACCAAGTCAGGCCCCGCTCCGCCGCATCGTCCGGTTCCGAACGATCCCAGACCCACTCTCCAGCCGGGGCGTCGGCCAGTTTGAAGTTCTTGATCTTCTTCTTGTTCGCGGCCAATTCCCATTCGGTGTCGGTCGGGACCCTCGCAAACCAGGCGCACTCTTCCACGGCGTTGCGCGGCAACGTCGGCAACTTCAATGATCGGGCAAGCCGGAGCGCGTCCTGATCACCGACCGGACCAGGGCTCATCGCCTCGTCGAGGATCGCAGGCTCGACCAGATCAAGCGAGATCCAGAAATCACTGACGGCCAGTGTCCGTCCATTGATCATGCAGTTGGTCGTGCCCTTGACGAAGACCATCTCGATGGATCGCTCGTTGTCGAGGTTCCAGACGCGAACCTCGCGGTCCCCCGGCGGCTCCGCGACCCACTCGATTTCATTCTTCTTCCGAACGGCGTCCTGTCGTTCCGGGGAGTCCGCCGGCAATGCGTTGATCAGCCAGTCCAGGGCCAGGAGTCGCTCGCCTGGAGTCTTACCGGAATCGCCGGCGATCTCCCGGTTCTTGCGGATCTTGACCTTCAACTGTCGAATCGCTTCTCCTCGCCTCTCGATGGCCTTGCTCAACTCATCACACGCGGTCTCGTAGTCACGGTCCATTTCGGCATCGCGTGCCTGCTTGGCTCGCGTATCAGCCTGATCGAAGTACGTCTTGAGGCCCGACTTCTCTTCGGTGAGGACCCATTCGGTCGGCTGCGGTTGCTCGGCCAGAAGCGACTTCCAGTCGTCCCGCAGCGTCTGATACTCACCCGCCCCCTGGGTCAGACTCTCGCACAGGTTCCGGGCGAGCTTCGAGGCTTCCTCCCACTTGACCTTCGCCGTGGCGTACTGCTCTTTCGCGAAGGCATCGCGAGCATCGTCCTGCAACCGATCCAGATCCTTGTCCGACGTGCTTCCCCGAACGGCGACGCAGTCTTCCAACACGTCCGTGCACGTTTTTTCTGCCGATAGAGCCTCGAGTTGCTCCTGAAGCGTCTTGTTCGCCGCGGCCAGAATCGCCAGGGCTCCCATCTCCTTCTCGAGACTCGTCGCGTTGTTGTTCCGCCAGGATCCCCAGGCCGCGTCCAGACCCTGTTGATACGTGTCCCACCCCTCGCAAACCGCCGGGTAGACCGACTTGTTCGCCGGCCTCTCCTTCTCCAGCGACGTCAGCCTGTCACGATCCTCGGTCGCCCGAACAACCTGCTTGCGAAGGTTCTCCGCATCATCAGCCAATGCCTTGGCTTCCTTCTCCACACTCGCAAACTCGCCATCGCAGGATGACATCGCCTGCCACTTCTCCCGTTCAGTCTCGAGACCGTCCTGCAGTTCCTGCAATTCCGCAAGCAGTTTCTGAGGCATCTCGCCTTCGACGACTGGAACGTCGATGGCATCCAGAGCCACGCCGACCCGCTGGAGATCATCCGCGTCCTGAAGCATCTGGTTGATCTGGCCGTTCAGCTCGATGCCCGTCGTCACCACCTGGAAGAAGCCGAAGATGTTGCCCGAAACCTCGTCCGCCCTCGTGATGAGTTGCTGCTGACGATCCTTGAGCGCCTGTGGCGTCATGGCCGGAAGGGGACTTCGAGCCTTGTCCGCGACGGAGTTCATCCAGACCAGACTCGCGACCCCGAGCACGACCGCGAGGACCAGCGTCACCGTCACCACCGCGCCCACGCTTCGGATCAACGCAGTCCGCTGCTGCTGACGCATGAACCGGTCGATCTCCTGGCGCATGTCCTCGGCGAACTGGCGGCGCTGCTGGATGTTCTTTCGCCACGCCTCGGCACAGTCGACGTACTCGCCGAGCTCGAACGCCTGCCGCGCCTGGACCGCGGTCGCGTCGATCTCCGTGGCGGCGGGCTTCATCCGGAGGTGGACGAGTTCGGGCACCTCGGCGGGCATGTCCACGATGAAGGTCGCGGCCTGATCCCGGGCGGTCACCGCCGCGTCGTAGAGCAGCGCATCCGCCGCCAGCGTCTTGTCGATGATCTCGATCGTGCGATTGACCGTTTCCTCGACCTCGGTGAATCGACCGGTCTTCATCCACTCGTTGAAGATCGGACGACGCTTCAGGATGCGCTCGATCTCGGCCCGCACGCTTCGATCGAGCATGCGGTGCGGCAGGGTGCCGAGCTTTCGATCGAGACGCTCGATCGCAAGCAACGCCTCGCGATGCCGGTCCGCATCGAGCGCCAACGCCTTCTGGAATCGACGCGCCGCCTGCGTCCACGCGTCGGAGGCGGTGTCGAAGTCGCCTTTCTCACGCGCGGCGACCGCCTGGCCCACGATGCCATGGATGGCCGCGCCTTCCGGCGTCAACTTCGTCCAGACCGCCCGCTGCTTCGGCTTCATCGAATCGAGTCTGGCGTACGCCTCCCGGGCCGACTCCATGCGACCGAACCGCTCGACGTCCTCCTGGATGAGACGTCCGATCGAGGCGGCCGCGGTGGCCCACGCCGCGGCGGCTTCCGTGAAGCGTCCGACGCCGAAGAGCTCCTTCTCGATGCGTTCGGACTCGGTGTTCAGTGCGTCGAGCGCCGTGCGCAACGGCGCCGACATCGGACGCGACTTCGGCGTGCGACCGATGGCCTCGTCGAACCGGTTTCGGGCATCCACGGCGCCGGTGTGTGCGTGCGACTCCTGATCGAGCGACTCGGAAAGACGATCGACCCGGGTGGACCAGATGCCGCCCGCGGCGTCGAAGCGCCCCTGGTCGAAGGCCTCGTCGGCCCGCTTGCCCGCCGCGCGATGATCCCGGATCTCCTCGGCGAATCGATGATCGAGCGTCCGCTCCGGCATGCGGGCCATGAGCGCCCGCCAGCGCGTGCGGAGCGTGTTGGCGGATGCGATCGATCGGTTGTCGAATCGAGCGCCCCGCAGGATGTCGGCGACGTCGTCCAGCACGGCATCGGCGTCGGCGAGTCGACCCTCGTCCCAGGCGGCCCACCAGGCACCGCGCTCCGCATCGAGTTTCGCGCCGGCACGATCACGCTGCTCGTGCGACTGCGGGTGATCGGCCCAGCGCATGGCTTCGGCCTGCGCCGCAAGCTGTTGATGACGGGCACGGGACTCGACGAGTCCCCGGTCGAGTCGCAAGGCGGTCTCGTACTCGGTGCGGGCCCGCTCGAGCGCCTCGCCCGCGGCCTGCCACTGCTGCAACTGCTTGTAGACCGCGCCGGAGGACAGGAAGTGATCGCCCTTCTCCCAAGCGGTGCGGACCGCGGTGTGGTCGGGAATCTTCAAGCGCGGCTTGCGGGGCACGAGGTCGGCGATCGCGGACTCGAGGTCGAGAAGATCCAGCGGTGTCGCGTAGTCGGTGCGGACCCGACCGCTGCCCGAGGTGCCTCCCGAATCGTCGCCGTCAGCGCTCTGCACGGCGCGAACGTCGGCATCGACCTCGGCCATGAGCTCGCCGCAGGTGCGTGGGCGTCGTGCCGGATCGCGGTCGAGGCCGCGCAGGGCGGCCCGGCGCAAGGCGCGTCGCAACACGGATTCCTCATCCTCGTCATCGTCCGAGCCGACTCGTGCGATGTCGTTTCGATCGCCGCCGAGCGAAGGCGGCTCGCCGTTGAGCGCCGTGAAGATCACCGACGCGAAGGCGTGGACGTCGTTCGAGGGGTCGATCGCGGCACCCTCGGACGATTCCTCGGGGCCGGCCTTGAGTGCCGCATCGACCGAGAGCCCGAGCAGGACCGCATCGTCGTCCTCGTCGAGGAGGATCGACTCCGACGTGAGCGCACCGTGCACCACCCCGACCGCGTGCGCCTGATCCATCGCCCGCGCGATGGCGGCCATGTGATCGAGGATCCGATCCTCGCGCATGGGCCCAAGTCGTTCGACCCGCGCCGCAAGCGTCTCGCCGTCGGCCGCATCGAGAATGATCAGAAGCCGACCATCCTCCGACGGCTCAAGGCGCTGGACACCGAGAATCCGGTCGTGCACCACCCGGCGGGCGGCCTCGGCCGCCGCCCGAATCGGCGGCGTGTCGCGGACGATACGAATGATCCGCCTCTTTCCGCCGCCCGCGAGATCCTCGACCAGGAACTGCTCACCGGCAGGGTCGCCCCACGGCCGAAGCATGCGGTACTTGGATCCAAATGGCATCCCGTGGCCCGAGCCACCTGTTCGGTCAAAAGTCATCTCTTTCATGGACTCCATCGCCTTGCAGGACTCTTTCGCGACGCCCAGTCTACGGGACGATGCCGGGGGAACGAGACCCCGCTCTCATCTCTACATGCGGAATGAAAGAGACACCGCGTCGTCCTTTTCAGGAAACGACGCGGTGTCGGGTTCTGGCGGAAACTGGCGGCTTCAGGCGTTCGCGACCTGCGGGTGGATTCCGCCGGTCATGCGAGGCATCTCGCCGGTCGGGGCGCCACTGTGCGAGTCGATGTCGACCCCGGCGATGCGATCGACGACATCGAGACCTTCGACGACCTGACCGAAGGCGGTGTACTGCCCATCGAGGTGCTGACACTTCTCTCGCGAGAGGCAGATGAAGAACTGGCTGCCCGCACTGTCGGGGTGCCCGGAACGGGCCATCGAGAGGACGCCCTTCTCGTGCTTGCGATCGTTGAACTCGGCGTTGACCTTGTAGCCGGGGTCACCCGTGCCGGGCATGCCGGAGGCGCCTTCGCGGGTGTTCGGGCAACCGCCCTGGATCACGAACCCGGGAAGGATCCGGTGGAAGCCGAGTCCGTCGTAGAACCCCTTCTCGCCGAGCTCGAGCATGTTCTTCACGTGATTCGGGGCCACGTCGTCCCAGAGTTCGACGACGATCGTTCCGTGGTTGGTCTCGATGGTGGCACGGGGATAGGACACGAAGGACTCCGTTCGGTCAGAGGAATGTCGGGCACGGACGGCCATCGACGACGACGACCGGATCCGAGAGGATAGTGGGTCGGACGACGCCGATCAGGGGCCGATGCCGCGGCCTTCGACCGCGACCCGCACCGAGGACGGCAGCAGGTAGTTCCGTCCCCGATACGCCGTCACCAGACCGCTGATCAGGATCGCGGGCGACACGTCCCGCTGCCGCGCCTGTCTCTCCATCCGCTGCAGTTCGAGACACGGAAGCAGGACGATGCCGCCTCCGTCACCACCGCCCTCGGAGACGAATCGCCAGACGCCGCTTTCGGGATCGCGGGCGACATGCCCGCGACGATCGACGAATCGGGTGCCGGATCGAATGGGCGCCGACGACGCCGCGGGGGCGTCGGCGAGATCGATGCTGCGTGGCACCGCACCGATCCGCTGTTCCAACCTCGCTTCCAGGTCGTCGGCGATGCGATCCTCGTCGATCGGCGTCTCGGCCGACTCGGTGGCGACCGGCTTGGCCGGAGGTGATGCCGGCGACGCCGCGACCGGCACGACCGACTCGGGGAGCAGGAAGTTCCGCCCCTGATAGACCAGTACCCGCCCGGACACCTCGAAGGTGCCGGCCATCGGATCCTCGGCGAGCCGCGTCCGAACCTCCTCGATTCGGGCGAGATCCTCGAGCCCCCGACTCGGAAGCAGGATCAACTCGCGACGAACTCCCCCGGTCCGGTCGGGATCCGGCCGAAACACATGCACGCCCAGATCGGTGTTCCGCTCGATGCTGCCGGCGACCTCGAGAAGAAGGCCACCCTCCCGAAGCAACGGCGCGGGCCCTTCGGCCCGGGCGTCGGACGGCGGAACGACGCGCTTGATCGGTGCCTCGGACGACTGACCGGCGGCCCCACCGGTGACGGACCACGGAAGCAGCAGAAGACCGAGGAGAACCGCCGCCGGACCACGGAAGGGGCGATCGGACGCCATCACCGGCCCCCGCTGCTGTGTCTCAGGTCGCGTCATGGCCGGAATGGTACGCCGAGAGCGTGCACCATCGTCGCAGGGAACTCGCCGATCATCGGTCTCGAGCTTGGGGACGGGGGTCGGGAAACCGATATACTCCGGGACTCTCCGGCCGAGTACCCAAGTGGCCTAAGGGAACGGATTGCAAATCCGTGATTCGTGGGTTCGAATCCCACCTCGGCCTTGCCAACGACGACGCCCGCCTCCTTCGAGGCGGGCGTCGTCGTTCGTCGGGGGTTCG
>CAYZSH010000011.1:0-20440 GCA_964481025.1 uncultured Isosphaeraceae bacterium | reverse complement strand
GTCCTGCGTCTCCCGCTCTCCGGGATCAGCTCCAGTCGGCGAGGAGCAGGCCGAGGTCGGCGCCGTTCACCTGACCATCGCCCGTGAGGTCTCCGTCGCATCCGCTGCACGGTCCCCACTCAGCCAGCATGAGACCGAGGTCGGCACCGTTGACCTGACCGTCGCCATTGAGGTCGGCCGGGCTTCCTCCGAGCTCCCACTCGACGATCAGGGTCGGCCGCTGCGACGCGTTGGTGTATTCGCGGCTGGCGAACTTGCGGACGGTTCGCGGGGTCGAGACGTCGCCGACCATCACCCAGCCATGGTTGGCACCGCCGCCGACCCAGGACTGCACGTCCGCAGCGAGTCCGGCGCCGGTGAAGGTGTACGAGCCGTTGGCGTTCATGATCGTGGTCCCGCCCGCGACGGCGTCGAAGTCACCGCCGGGCGTGTTCCAGTTCACGCTTGGCGCGAAGGCGTGCAGCCAGGTCGCGTCGCCTGCGGTCGCCGGCGCACCGTCACCGCCGGACGCCGAGGACGAGCCCTCGCCCCAGTCGCTCAGGCATCGATGCAGTCCGAAGGTGAGCCCGAGCGGCGGCGCGGGCGGCGACTTGACCACCTGCACGCGGACGCTCGCCGAGACGATCGTCGCGTTGGCGGGAATCGACGAGACGTCGAAGTGGAGCACCGCGCGACGCTCGACCCAGCCGTTGGCGTCGAAGTTGACGCGACCGGCGTAGACGTGCTGGCCCGACCCGCTTGAGAGACTGCCGTCGCCGGACTCGAAGAGCGTGTTGTCCCGATCCGCGACGATCTGGGAGACATCCGCCACGCAGGGGGCGGCGGTGAGGATCGCGAACAGGCCGAGGGCGGATGTACGAAGCATCGAATCTTTCCGAGTGAGAGGGGCAGGGAACGCGGACCGGGAGACGGGACCGGAGGAACCAGGGTCTCAGGGGCCCAACGGAGTCCATTCGCCGAGCAGAAGCCCCAGATCCGCGCCGTTCACGATTCCATCGTCATTGATGTCCGCCGGGCAGCCCGCACACGGGCCCCAGGATCCGAGCAGCAGTCCGAGGTCGGCGCCATTGACGATCCCATCGCCGTTGATGTCGGCGGTCGGACCGGACTCTCCGAGCGTGACTTCGAGTCGCAGCGTCGTCTCGTGCGTGGACTCGCCGGGGACGTCCTCGTCGGTGGTGCGGACCACGAGGTCGACCGCATGAAGTCCGTCGGCCGCGCCGTCGGTCTGGAAGCCGAAGCGAAGCAGTCCCGGCTTCCCTGCGACCTGATCGCCCAGACCGTCCCAGATGAAGAATCCCGACGCGAGCCCCGAGATGGAGTCGAGATCGAGGGCGGCCTGCTCGACGTTCCAGCCGACGTTGTGAATGGGCACGTCGATGAAAATCACGCCGGAGTCCGCCGACGCGGTCGTGGAGACCACGGTGTCCGTCACCTCGGTCTTCGCGGACCACGACGGCACCGCCGGTCGGATGCCGAAGCCGGACGTGGTGAGCAGATACGACGGCTGCGAGACGCCCGGACTGCTGGACGTGACTTCGACGGTCGCCGCGAAGTCGCCGACCACGCCGGCCGCCAGCGAGAACGCCTCGACCGCGAAACTGGGAAGGAGCGGCGCGGTCCCCGAACCGCTGCCGACGAGTGGCGCGTTCGCGCTCGCCGAGTAGACCACGTCGTCGATCACACTCGGCGTGACGGCCTGCCGACCGTTGGCGACGAGCAGGTTGATCGACGCGGTGCCGCCGCTCACGACCCGGCCGAGATCGCCGTCGAGCACGCACGAGAGCGCTCCCGGGATCTGATGATCGGTGAGCACCGGAATGTGATCGCTCGCGTCGTAGAGCGCGTCGGCAAGCGCGTTGGAACGCGTCGTCTGACCGGCGTAGTACGTGTTGTTGCCGGTGTTGATCGAGCCGTTGTAGTGGTTGCCGTCGTTGCCGAACGAGCGGTACGAACCCGAGATGATCGAGAAGCCGTTGCCGTCGGTCATCGCACCGGAATAGAGCTGGAAGTCGAAGCGATCGTCCAGACCGCCGCCGACCAGCGCACCACCGTTCAACCGCGGGCTCTGCGTGTGCTTGATCGCGTTGGCGCCGCCGGTCCAGTTCGAGGTGCCCAGCGGATCGAACGCCTGACCGCTGCCGGAGGAGAGGAACTCCTGATACGCCCCCTCGCTGTTGCTGTAGACGTTGAAGTCGCCGGTGTAGAGGATGTTCGATCCGGCGGGCAGGTTGTCGGCGTCGTTCCGCACCGCGATCGCACCCTCGAGGCGCTGCTGGGCATCCGACGCCGTGTTGCTCGCCTTGAGGTGCATCGAATAAACCCAGACCACGCCCGCGTTGTCGGTCGAGCCGAGCAGCCGGAGCTGCCAGCGATCGCAGTTGCGACCGGCGCCGGTGAAGATGTCACGGTGCCCGGCGGCGACCTCCTCGAAGAGATCGGTGCGGTAGGCGAGGAACTGGGCACCACCCGATCCGTTCTCGCCGCTGCCGACCGTGTAGGTCGCGACCGCGTAGTTCACCCCGGGGATGGCCGACGCCAGAATCGTCTGCAGGTCGCCGACGATGTCCTGCGTCACCTCCTGGAGGGCGATGATCGCGGGTGCGACCGCGAATCCCGGCTTGTCGTCGGCGGCAGCCGCCGCGAAGACATCCTCGACGGCGACGGGATCCCCGACCAGCTTCGCGACGTTCCAGTTCATGACCCGCACCTGCGCGGTCGCGGCGTCCGGAATCGCGCACGCCATCACTGCCGCGAGCGCCGGGAGCGCCAGGCGGATCTGCCGGGGACTGATCTTCACGGGGAGGTTCCTGTCACCAGAGTCGTACTCGAGGGAGCGGACGGTCGGAAATGACGACCGCCGGACCCGAGTCTACGGTCCGGCGGTGAAATGACGAATGAAAGTGGCGCCGGGTTCCGGCAGTCCGTCGGTTTTCGGGCGTTCAGGCCGCCCGGGGACCGTCGTCTCCGCCCTCGTCGACGAGGCAATCCAGTTCTCGAGCCAGAACGTCCATGAGACGACAGGCGTCCTCGGCGGCCCGAAGCACGGAGGCGACATCCGCCGTACCGCCGTCGGGAGCGGTGATCGGGAACGGAATCGGTGCCGGCGGATCATCCACCATCGCCTCGATCTCGAGCAGATCCGTGTCGTCCACCACGTGCCAGCCGTTCGGAAGCGGAGTTCGTCGCATGCAGAGAGTTCCTTTTCCGACGGTCGCACACCACGTTCGGCCGCCGACTTGGACATCGACCCGCGGAAGGCGCGACTTTGGATGGCAGGTTGCGGTTCCTCGCGGATCGCGGTCGGACGCGCGGACCTTGCGGCTCGGTCGCCCCGGACGCTCCTCGAAGTCGAGGTTCCCGGACGCGGGGCGGCCCCCCCCACCGTCGAGGTCAGACCGTGTTGTGACCGTCGTCGCCGTCCGCGTTCGCCTCGAAGACCCGCTTCGAGCGGCTGAGCACGCCGTAGACCACCAGGACGAGCAGGGTGCATCCGGCGAAGACGCCACCGGCGATCGTGCCCATGCGGACGAGCGCCTCCTTGCCATAGGGCCCGGCCACGAGCGTCGCGTATCCGAGTCCACCCGCGGTCGCCCGCTCGGTCGGAAGCGTCGCCCGGGCGCCGTCGATGCGTCGCGGTGCCTGACGAGCCGACTCGGAGGCCATCGTGGTGGCGACCGCATCGAGCACGGGCTCGAGCGTGCGGGAGTCCTGCCCCGAGAGCACGAGCCGGAGCCGGCCGTGGCCTTCGTTCTCGAATGCGAGATCCTGCGCAAGCATCGTCGAGAGCGCCGTCTCGCCGCCCGCCGGCATGAGGCCGCGAGCGGCGAGCCGCTTGCCGACCATCGAGACGAACGCGGGATCGGTCGCCAGCGCCGTGTGCCAGGTCTGCCAGGCCTCCGCCGCATCCGGGTCGAGCGTCTTCCCGTTCATCGCGGTCGCGGTGAGCGAGACCGTCGCAGTACCGGGCGTCGGGACGAAGCGGGTGCCACCGACCCAGCCGGCCGCCGCGGAGACCGCGAGGATGATCATCATCCACGCCACGGTCGCGACCGATCGCGGTCGCGCCCAGCGGCGAACCATCTGCTGTTCGCTGCGGGAGAGGAAGTCGCGGACCTGATCGAGCTCGCGACGCTGCGCCTCGAGGCGCTGAAGCTCATGGAACGTCGTGCCGCCGCTCGGACCGGCGACCGCCTCGCGCTGACGCATCGCGGTGCGGACCGCCGTGAGGCGAGCCTTCCGCCGTTCGAGGTGCTTCGCGAAGTCGCCGACGCGCTCGGCCTTGGCCCGAAGACGCTTCGCCATCTCCTGCGCCTGACCGCGATCGTTGGTCAGCGAGAGCGCCGTCTCGAGTTCGTCGCTGCGACGCTCTGCGCGACGGCACTTCTCCTTGAGATCCTCGTACTTCGAGCGGGCGACGGTGTCGCCGCCCATGGCACTGCGTGCCTCCTCGAGCTCCGCCTGAAGCGTCTCGGTGGCTGCCTGCACCGCGGCTTCGATCGCGGCCGGATCCGACGCCGACGCCGCCGACTCCAGCTCGGCGATCCGTGCTTCGAGCGGCGCCTTCGCCTCGGCCACGGCCGCGGCGAACACCTCGGGATCGACCTCGCCACCCGAGCGACGCGACGCGTCCAGCGCCGCCTCGAGATCCGAGATCCGAGCCACGAACGGCGCCGTCGCCTGCGCAACCGCCTCGTCCATGACGCTCTGGTCCAGCACCTGCGAGCGGACGGCGTCGAGCTCGCGCTCGAGTTCCATGATCCGCGCGTCGAGCGGTGCTCGAATGGCCTCGACGTCGAGACCGGCGGCACTCGCGGATTCCTTCCGAAGCCGCTCGATCTCCGACTCGAGCTCCCCGACGAGGGCCATCGCCTCGGCCCCTCGCTCGAGCCGCGGTGCCTGTTCGGCCACGACCTGCGCGAGTTCGGTGAGCTTCGATCCCGCGAGTCGGAGCTGTCGCTGGTCCTCGGCGGTCCGATCCTCGAGTTCGGCGATCCGCGACCGGGCGGCGCTCATCTCGTCATTCACGCCCTGCACCCGAGACTCGGCCTCCGCGAGCGTCTCCTGCTGCTCGGCAAGTCGGGCGTCGCGCTCGGCGACCGCGTTCTCGAACTCGGTGATCGTCGACTGCATCGCCGAGAAGGCGGTGTCCCGATCCTGCAGTTCCTGCTCGAGTTCCACGCATCGAGTCTCGAGACGCGAGATGGTCTCGGCGAGCTCGGCGCGGACCGACTCGGTCTCGGACTGGCTGGACTCCAGCCGGCGTCCGACCTCCTCGAGCGCCTCGCGGTATCGCTGCGTGGACTCGGATGCGGACGCCATCTCCTCTTCATGCCGCTGGACGGTGTTTCGCAGCGCTTCGACCGCCTCCTCGCGTCCGCGGATCGCCTCCTCGAGCACGGTGGCGGCAGCCTCCCGCTCGGCGGTCAGCGACGCAAGCCGTTCGCCGAGCGCGGCGCATTCGGACTCCCGGGCGGCGAGCGCTTCGCTCGCCTCGGCGAACGACGACTCGGCCTGGGACCGGGCGGCATCCGCCGCCTCGACTCGCGCGACGAGTTCCTTTTCCCGGACGGCCAGCGCCTCGACCTGTTCGCGGATCGCCGCGTCGTTGCGGGCGACGACGTCGGCCTGCGCGTCGAGCTCTCGGGCGCGGTTCTCGAGATCTTCGCGAAGGCCATCGAGTTCGGATCGGGTGGCCGCGAGCGACTCGCATTCCTGATGGAACGCGGTCTCGCGGGACTCGAGGGCGTGGCGTTCCTCCTCGACCGCGGCCTTCGCGGCGTCGTTGGCCGCCTGCGCCTCGCCAAGACGCGCGGCCAGATCGTCGAGCTGCGACCGGCGATCCTCCAGCGACGCCTCTGCGGCGGCGATGCGACGCTGACGCTCGGCGAGGTCCGCGAAGTCCGACTCCTGACGGGTCTGGACATTGCGGATGCGGTCGAGATGGCGCTCCACGTCGGCGATCAGGGACAGCACGTCCCCGCCGGTGGTGGTCCCTCCGGCGTCGGCAGCGGTTCCCTCGTCCATCGTCGATCCTTGCTGCGTGTCCTCGTGCATGTCGCGCTCCGTCCGGCTGGCCGCCCCGATACCAGACTCGCCATTGGACGCCGAGGCGCCCGGTCCGCGCGAGGACCCTCGACTCCCCCATGGAGCCGTCCTCGCACATGACCGCATCGGCTTGCCGCGGGTCCGAATGAAGCGGACCTTCCCGTCGAGCCGGCGAGGCGACCCCGGCAGACCGTTCCATGGCCACGGTCAGGTCCCAGAACCGGAGGGGAATCCACCTGATCCTGCCTGCGAACCCTCTAGGATGCCGCACATGTCTCCCGCCGATGCCGTCGCCGTCGCCTCCCCAGCCGCCTCCCCACCCCCGATCCGCCTGAACGATCCCGCCCTCGAGCCGATCGCGGAGAAGGTCCTGGCCGGACGCCGCCTCTCCCTCGAGGACGGTGCGGTGCTCTACGCGACCCCCGACGTCCACGCGGTCTGCCGACTCGCGGACCTCGTCCGTCGGCGGATGCACGGGCGGATCGCGTACTACAACGTCAACCGACACGTGAACTACTCGAACGTGTGCGCCCTGAGCTGCTCGTTCTGCGCGTTCCACCGCAAGCGTGGCCAGGATGGCGCATACGAGATGAGCGTGGACGAGGTCCGCGACGCCGCGGTCGAGGCGCAGAACGCCGGCGCGACCGAACTGCACGTCGTTGGCGGACTGCATCCGTGGCTGCCGTTCGAGCACTACACCTCGATGCTCTCGACGATCCGCGATGCGGCACCACGCCTCCACCTCAAGGCGTTCACCGCGGTCGAGATCGTGCACCTGCAGCGGATCTCGAAGCGCGGCAAGGACGGCTACGAAGGCATCAAGGCGGTGCTGCGGGATCTCCGCGACGCGGGACTCGGCTCGCTGCCCGGCGGCGGCGCCGAGGTCTTCGACGACCGCGCACACGACGAGGCGTGGAAGGGGAAGATCCGCGGCGACCAGTGGCTCGACGTGCACCGCGCCGCACACGAACTCGGACTCAACTCCAACGCGACGATGCTCTACGGGCACGTCGAGGGTCGTCCCGAGCGACTGGTCCACATGGACCTGCTTCGTCGCCAGCAGGATCGCACCCTCACGGACTGGGCCGAGGCACAAGGAATCCGGCGCGGCACCGACGGGGAGATCGTGCTCGGGGGGCCCGCCGAGTCGTACCCGCGGCATCGCCTGCCGATGCCGGGTCAGGACGGACTCGAGACCGGCTACTTCCAGACGATCATTCCGCTTCCGTTCTTCCCCGATGCGAGCGGCCTCGAATCACTTCCGGGCCCGACCGGACTGGAGAACCTTCGAACGATCGCGGTCGCGCGGCTCATGCTCGACAACGTGCCGCACGTGAAGGCGTTCTGGATCATGCAGACGCTCGGCATGGCACAGTTGATGCTCGACGCCGGCGCCGACGATCTCGACGGCACCGTCGTCTGGTACGACATCACGCACCTCGGCGGCGCGAGCACGCATCAGGAGACGACGGTCGCCGATCTGCGGCACGCGGCGATCGAGGCGGGCTGCGAACCGGTCGAACGCGACACGCTGTATCGACGCGTCGAGCGGACCGGAGCCGAATGGCGGATCGTCCCGGACGAGGCCTGACCGTCAGCCGCGATCGCGACCGAGCGCCCACGCCAGTTCAGGCATCCGCCACGCCCGCGCGATCGCACCGTGCACCGCCGCGCCCGCCCCCGCCGTGACGACGAGCGCGACGAGTGCCGAGGTCCAGGCACTTCCGAGCCGCTCGAACGGCACGAACGCGAGCAGCATCCACACCACCACGCCCATCGCGGCGGTCGAGCCGATCGTCCGGACGATCGACGTCCGCACCGCGGCGTCGAGAAGCTCGCCCGTCCGGGCCGCGAGCACCCGGATCAGGACCGCGGACTGGATCACCGAGCACACGGCGGTGCTCCACGCCAGTCCCGCCACGCCGAGCGACGTGCCGAACACCAGCACGAGGTTCAACGTCAGGTTGAGCCCGACCATCGCGACCGCGATCCTCACCGCGGTCATCGGCTCGCGTCGCGCGTAGAACGCCCGTACCAGCAGATGGTTGGTCGAATAGCTCCAGATCGCGGTGGCGTACGCGAACAGCACCACCGCGACCTTCTCGGAGTCGCCGCCGTCGAAGGCGCCGCCCTGAAGCACGACGGTGACCAGCGGCTCCCGCACCAGGATCACGCCCACACTCGCCGGAATGCCGATGAAGAGCCCCAGTCGAAGTCCGCGCCGGATCGTGGCCGCGAAGCGGGAGCGGTCGCCGACCTCTCGCGCGAGCTGCGGAAAGATCGCGGTCGCGATCGCGATGCCGAAGACGCCGAGCGGAAACTCGTAGAGCCGGGACGCGTACGTGAGCGTCGCCATCGCATCGACCCCGAGCGGATACTCGCGACCGAGGATCGTCGGGCCGACGAGCGTCGGCCAGCTCGCCACCAGTCCGTCGAGGAAGGTGTTGAGCTGAAGGACGCCGAGTCCGATGATCATCGGAATCGACTGCAGCAGCACGCGGCGCTGCGCCGTCCGCACCCGACGACGGGTGCGATCGAGATCCGCGCCGACCAACGCCGGTCTCGTGCGACGAAGCTCGATGAGCGTCCACGCCGCCTGGAGGACGCCCGCGACGACCACGCCCCAGGCCACGATGCCGATCGCGTCGTCGTCCACCGGCTCACGACCGCCGAGCCACCATGCGAGAACGACCGCGACCACCAGTGAGGCGTTGAGGAGGATCGGTGCCGCCGCCGCCGGGCCGAATCGCCCGCGCACCTGAAGGACGGCGCCCGCGATCGCCGCAAGACAGACCAGCGGCATGTACGGCAGCATGATCGCGAGCAGTCGGAGGCCGGGCGTCGTCGAAGCCTCGGGCAGCGACCACAGCACGATCTCGGCGATGATCGTGATCCCTCCGAGCAGCAGCGCGAGCCACGACAGGACGCTCGCCGCGAGACGTCGCGCCGCATCCGGATGTCGGTGTTCGAGCCGCGTCTGCTCGGGCACCAGCGCCGCCGACAGCGCGCCTTCCCCGAAGAGTCTGCGGAACAGGTTGGGGAACTGGAACGCGAATCCGAAGGCGCTCGCGACCTCGGTGAGCCCGATCAGACGACTGAAGCACGCTTCGCGGACGAGTCCGCCGAATCGGCTGACCACGGTGAGCAGCGTCACGGTCAGGGCGTGGCGCTCGAAGCCTCGACGCGTCGGGGCGGCCTCATCCATTCGTCGGATCGGCCTCGTCGGCGACGGTGTCGAGCCGATACGCGATCCGACTCATCGCGGGATCGAGATCGTTGCGGACCACCCGGACGCGGCAGCGCCGGTCGCCCTTCGCAAAGACCGCGGTCGCGGTCGAACCGGTGGCTCCGATGGTCTCCACGGTCCAGCCACCGGCCACGAATCGCGTCTGCAGGGTGGCGAGCGCCGCCTGCGGATCGACGATCTCGTCGGCGAAGACGGTCTCGACGCCGACGAGTTCGGCGCCCCGCCGCTTGATGCCACCCGTCGCGCGGCCCGAAGCGTCCTGCGGCGCCGGAACATCGCTGTCGAGCACGAAGGCCGGCTTCGGACCGCAGCCGCAGACCGTCGCCGCAGCGATCAGCGCGAGGGCACGCCGGATCGGATGAACGCGATGCTGAGGGTTCGGTCGGGTCATGGAACGACATGTTCCCCGTTGGACTCCCGATCCGCAATCCCGCGACGAAACTCGAGTCCGCACTCCGAACACCGTCCGCGACCGTTCCGGTCCGCGGTGCCCCGAAGATCGTGTCCGCACCCGAGGCACCAGTCGCCCGAACGAGCGACCGCCCGGGCCGAGAGACGACGCGTGAGCCACACCGAGAAGGCGCCGACCAGCCCGAGGATGATCGCATCGAGGCTCATCGCATCCGGCACGCTCAGACGGTCGTACCACGCGAGGATCGGCCACGGTCGCACGAGTCGCCAGCGGAGCGACTCGAGCCAGAGATACGCGAGGATCATGACCAGCGAGGACCCGAGCACCGCGACCATGAGCGGAATCAACAACGATCGACGACCTCGCCCCCGGATCTCGAAGTCGTCGACGGGGCTCGCGATCTCGCCGCAGGTGGCGCACGCCGACCCCGGATCGACGCCGGAGACGAGGCATCCCAGACATCGCCGCTCGGTGACCAGTCGCGCCTTCGCATGGCGATGTCCGATCTCCAGCGACGCCACCACGCCGGCGACCAGGCCCGCCTCGGCGCCGATCACGGTGAGGGTGATCGGCCCGATCGCGGGATGCCGCACGATCAGCGTGAGCAGCACGCCGCCGATCATCGCCCCGAGCACCCCGGCGACGCCGAGGTGCAGCCAGTTCGCGAAGGAGGCGAGCAGCAGCCGGTGACCGGCGAGCCGCCGGCGATGCGACTCGAGGTACCAGTCCGGGCCGTGGATCGGCGCGCCGAGCGCGCCGCTCCAGGCGAGGGCGAGCGCGATCCCGCCGGCGTCGGCGACGAGATCCATGTAGTCGAAACTGCGGTTGAGTCCGGGGATCTCCTGCGTGATCTCGTCGAAGATCGCGAGCAGGAGTGCGAGAAGTCCGGTCCGCCACCACGGTCGAGCCGGCGACGAGACCCGGAGAAGCATGGTGATCGTGGCGAAGGCGGCGAGGTGCAGCAGTTTGTCCGGACCGTCGTCGTCCGGACCGAGCACCAGCCGCGGAATGTGCGTTCCGATCAGCAGCACGAGGATCGCACCGCCGGCGGCGGTACGTCGCCAGTGAAGCGACCACCACGCGGGCGTCCCGCGAGGCGGCGTCGATGGCTCGATGAACGACATGGTCGGGATCCGTGATCAGCCCTGCGGCGAGGACGGCGCCGGACGCGGATCCGCCCGCAGCGAGCCGGAACCGACCCCGAGCGAAGCCGGATCGATCGACTCGGTCTCGATGACGGCATCCGCGACGGCCGGCGTCGCGGATTCGAATCGCTTGTCCCAGGTCGAGATGAACCGCTGCGCGAGCTTGCGGTAGTCGATCGCACCGGGACACCACGGGGCGTAGTCGAAGATCGACTTGCCGAAACTCGGCGCCTCCGCGAGCTTGATGTTGCGACGGATCGCGGGACGCAGCACGCTTGCGCCATCCCACGGCATGCCCGTGCCGGTCGCCTCGGCGAGGAAGCCCTCGATCTCGGCGACGACCTCGCGGGCGTGCGTGCTCTGCGACTCGTGCATGCAGAGCACGATGCCGCCGACCCGCACGTCGGGGTTCACGCTCGCGGCGACCAGCCGCACGGTCTCGAGCAGTTTTCCGACGCCCTGCAGGGCGAGGAAGTGCGCCTGCATCGGCACGATGACCTCGTCGACCGCGGCCAGCGCGTTGAGCGTCAGCAGACCGAGACTCGGCGGGCAGTCGAGGATGACGAAGTCGAAGCGATCGAGGATCGGCGCGAGACGACGTCGGAGGAGATCGTTGCGATCGGGCTGGCCGGCGAGTTCGCTCTCCGCCGCGGCGAGATCGACGGACGCGGGCAGCAGCCAGAGATTCTCGCGGACCTGCACGAGCGCATCGTCGATGTCGGCATCCGGATCGACCAGCAGGTCGTAGACCGTCGCGCCGACCGATTCACCGTCGACTCCGAGATGCAGCGAGAGATGCGCCTGCGGATCGAGGTCGATCGCGAGCACGCGTCGCCCCTCCTCGGCGATGCCCGCCGCGAGGTTGCAGCTCGTGGTGGTCTTGCCGACGCCGCCCTTCTGGTTGAGAAAGGCCGTCCGGCGAGGCGGACGCGACGAGGTACGGTTCGAGGAGGAGGACTCACTCATCGACGGACGAGTGTACAGACTCTCTCCGCGTTCACCCAGAAGAGGTCAGGGCGTCGTGGATGAGTCGTCGGTCGATTCCGACGATGCGGGCGGTCGGCCCCAGTCCCCGAGGGCGAAGGCGAGGACCGGCATCTCCCGCCGCCAGGCCGGTGGCGGCGGTCCTGCGAAGGTGATGAACCCTCCGGGCCCGTGGCGGCGGAGACCGATCATGACGGCGCCCCCTCGCACTCGCCCGATCGCGTCCACCAGCCACTGCTCCGGCGGCACCACCTCCGCCCGCCAGAGCCCGTCGGTTCGATGAGTCCGCACCACCAGCGAACCGTCGTCGACGCCCTGCTCGACCCGCCGCCGACCATCCGCCCGGACCTCCAGCACCGCGACCGGACGGTCACCCTCCCCGAAGCGGAGCACGAATCGGTCGTCATCCGCGGGCCTCCCCGGCGACCGAGCCTCGATGAAGATCTCCCAACGACCGTCCCGGTGACGCAGCAGGGCCGTGGTCGAGGCTGCCGGCGGAGGTGCTTCCACGAAGTCTCCCTCCATCGCCGCCAGCGTTCGAGGAAGTCCGAGCGTCCCGAAATCGCCCCCCGGCGGGCGGACCGGGATCGCCCGCGGTCCGAGGAGGAGTCGCTGCACCCGCCCCCCGGCTTCGAGCTGGACCTCCTCGAAGGGCGGCGAGGGCCCGGACTGATATCGAGGACGGTCCAGTCGATGCCGAGTGAGACTCCGCGGTGGAAGGACGAGCGCCGTCGATTGCCCGGAATCGGTCCAGGAGGCCAGCGCGACGACCTCGCCGGAGGTCGGGTTCGCGATCTCCAACGTGACGACGTCTCCACCGGGCTCCAGCACCCACGCCACGAACGGCGGACGGGCGTCGAACCAGGACAAGCCCGCTTGCGCCGCTTCCATCGGCGTTCTCGCCGGATCGAGCAGGATCGCGCGGAGGCCGGAGAGTCCCCGCGGATCGGTCGGCCACGCAGCGACGAGCCGATCTCCGAGCGGGCGGCGATCGTCCGTGACGGTGGCGACCAGACGTTCCGCGATCTCTCTCGCAGCCCCGGGACTGGCCGACGCGACTCGGGCGATGCCCGACCGCCACTCCGACGCGATCGCCACCGCGACCCGCCGCGCGATCGGCTCCATGTCGACCGGGACCGGGGGTTGCCCGCCCTCCAGATCCGCGCGGAGCGCCCAGCGGAACCAGGCCATCGGGTCGTCGAGCGGCGGATCCGCCTCCGATCCGAGCGACGCGGCGACCGCGGCCTCCGACGAGAAGGGCGCGTTCGATCGCCACCAGACAGGCGTCCATCTGGTGCCGAGCAGTTCCAGTTCGCCATCGCCGTCGGCGGGCAGCGGGATCACCGCGATCGGGTTCCCCACGGGCCGAGGCCCACGATCCGGGGCCTCGACGACGGCGACCGGCGTCGCGGGCGTGGTCCACCGCGGTTGCTCCACCGGTCGCGGGACGATCCAGGCGATCGTGGCCTCGACGGTTCGGCTTCCGACCTGCACGGCGAGCGTGGCGGGCCAACGATCCCCCCCGTCGTCGGATACGAGCGGCACCACCAGATCGCAGCCTCGGATCGCGACCGGCGGGATCACGCCGACCCGGATCTCCGCCGCCGCAGGCTTCGCCGACAGGCCGATCGCCAGAAGCATCACGGTGCCGATCGAGCCGACATCCGAGAACCTCCGCAATGCCTCCCAGACTCCGATCATGACGGCGCCGTCACGGCTGTGGCGGAAATCGTCGGCTCGACCCCGCAAGTCGGCGCGACACCCGGCCGACGCCCTGCGAGGGCCGGACGACCGGGTCTTGGAGCCATTCCGGGTGAACCAACCGAACACCACCGCATGCTACCGAGGCCTCCCGTCCGAACCGACGGCGCGGGAGGTCTCCCCGTGATGCGGCTGGACGCCTACGGCGGTCGAATCTTCACGCTGGAGGCGCCCCGTGCCGTCGTCGCGGAACTGACCGTCGACTTCGGCGGAGGCGTGGTCCGGACGCTCGCCATGCAGCGACAGGGCGATCTCTGGACCCTCCGCCTCCACCCGGGCCTGCCCTGTCTCCGCTACCGGTTCCGAGTGGACGGACGTGCCGTCGGACCCGATTCCGAGCACGACGGTGCGGACGAGGCGTGGTACGCCGTCCGTCCCGCCGCCTGACGGATCACCCGTTCGGATCGGATACCCTTTCGCGATGATCGATTCCAAGATGGTTGTGGTGTCGTCGAGTTCGAGCCGACCCCGATCGGCGATGATCGGCGTGCTGATCGCGTTGACCGCCACCATCGCGGGTGGCTGCGACCAGACCTCCGCCACCTCCTCCGACGGCGACGGTGACGCGTCCACCGCGACGACGTCCACGACAACCTCAACCGCAGACGCCCCGGCCGTCACCGGTCGGCGCGGGTACGAGATCCCGATCCCGCAGCTGGAATACTGGGCTGGTACCGAGACCCTGAAGTACAGCTACGAGATGCGCTTCGACCCGCCCGAGAAAGAGGGTGGCGGACCGAGACTGCATCGCAACGGATGGGCCCGGGCGTACTACCTTTCCGGCGGCCTGGAGCGGGAGGGCGCGTACCGCTACGTCGCCGCCAACGGCCGGGCCGAACGGGTCGGCCGCTGGACCTACTACACGCCGGAAGGCACCGTCGATCGCACCGAGGACCGCGGTGGCGAGGTCATCTGGACCGGCCCCGACCAGTTGATCGCGCCCCCGGAAGAGAAGTCGACTCGACCGTGACCGAAGCCTCCCGTCCGCCGATGCGTCCGCACCGACCGTTCGTCCCCGCGACGACGGCCGCCGACGCCGCCGAGTCGTTCCTCGACGTCATGCGACGGCGGAGATCGGTCCGCACCTTCAGCGATCGACCGGTTCCCCGTGAACTCGTCGAGACGCTGGTCGCCGCCGCAGGCACCGCCCCGAGCGGCGCGAACAAGCAGCCGTGGCGTTTCGTCGCGGTGTCGGATCCGACGCTGAAGCGCGAGATCCGACTCGCCGCGGAAGCCGAGGAACGCAAGCTCTACGAGCAGCGGGCGAACGAGGACTGGCTGCGCGATCTCGAGCCGCTCGCGACGGACTGGGAGAAGCCGTACCTCGAGATCGCCCCGTGGCTCATCGTGATCTTCAAGCTCGTGCGGGACGACGAACCGGGTCGCCGCAGCGATCAGGTCTACTACGTCAACGAATCGGTCGGTCTCGCGGCCGGGATGTTCCTCGCCGCCGCCCAGCACGCCGGACTCGCGACGCTGACGCACACCCCGAGTCCGATGGCGTTCCTGAGTCGGATCCTCGAACGACCCGCGCACGAACGTCCGTTCCTGCTCGTTCCGCTCGGCTACCCCGCGGACGACTGCGTCGTCCCCGAGATCTCGCGGAAGCCGCTCGAACGAATCATGGTGCTTGATCGGTCGGAGACGCTTCCCCCGTCGACGACGGGATCGCGTCCGTCGTCGAGCCCGCCGCCCGAGTCGGCGTGACCGGGCTCGGGACGGACTGCGCCGATCGCCACGACGCGAGTCGACTCGCGAGCCGGGACGCGCGATACGCCTCGTCGCGAAGAAACCGCGAACCTGACACGTCGACGCCGCCCTCGTGACCTTCGGGATCGACCCGGTCCGGCATGCGATGACCGCCGGCGGAGAACCCGAATCGGCGCCGTCGATCACCCGGCGTCGCGGATGGCCGGTGCGCGTCGTCGGGCGTCGCGGTCGGTGCGAACGGACGCGGCACGGCGCCGGGATCGAGCGGATCGACCCCGAGCAGCCATCCGTGACCGGGCTCGGCGCCGAGCGGCACCCCGCCGATCACGAAGACCGTCGATGCCGGAATGACCGGCATGTCGCCCCAGGCGGTCGGCTGGTAGACGGACTGATCGAAGGTCGCGGCGAGACCGCCATCGGCCCGCATGAAGCCTCCGGACTCCAGTCGGTAGATCTGCTGATATCCGGCGGGAAGCTGGAGGCCCGGCTGCACCCAGCGGAGACTGGCGTCCAGGGGGCCTCGGTCGGACGTGCGGGGCTCGACGGCCCGCAGGTCGATGCGTCGAACCTCGCTCTCGGGCGGTTCGACGGTCGCCGGTCGCTGCGGCGTGCCGGGGAGATCACCGAGCCGTTGGGGGACCTCCTGCGAGATCGGCGGCTCGGCGGCGAGCGAGCCCGCGATCGCGAGACCGGCGAGGACAGGATGATGACGAAGGGGCCGCATCACGAGGTGGTCATCGGCCGGACCCGGGTGCGGACTCAAGCCGGCAGGGTCTCGTCCGGCGTCCACGCGAGCAGTCGGGTGGTCCCGGCGTCGAAGCGATGGGTCGCGCCCGCGTCATCGAGCACCTCCAGCGCGGTCCTCGGGTCGTAGCCGACGAGTCGGCCGGATGCCTCGCCTGCCGCCGTCTCCAAGGCGACGGCCCGCCCGGTCGGGGCGTGAAGCGACGCGAATCGGACCGCGAGCTCATCAAGCGAGAACGCCAGCAGTCGGTCGAGCGCGGGGACGAGTCGTTCCAGAATGTCGATTCGGCGGGGCATCGCCGCAGCGTCCGGGAGCAGTTCCGCGACCGAGATCGCGGGAATCTCCGCGGGCCACGCCCGCGGTCGGACGTTGAGCCCGATGCCGATCACCGCGATCGAGGCATCCGCCTCGACGAGCACGCCCCCGACCTTGCGGGCCGTCCGCCGGTCGACGAGATCGTTCGGGTGCTTCACGCCGAGCTGGGATGCGACCGCCGGACACGCCTCGACGATCGCGGCGTGGCCCGCAAGTCCGGCCGCGAGTGCCAGCGTCGCAGGTGCCGTGTTCTCGACGACGAGACTGACCGCGACGCCCGCACCTTCATCGTCGAGCCACGCGCGACCGAGCCGGCCGCGCCCGCCGGTCTGTCGCCCGGTGGTCACGACCGCGCCGCGTCCGAGGGTGCGGGCGAGATCCTGCGTCGAATCGCACCGGGCGACGACCCGAACCGACTCGGGATCGAAACGGGTTCCCTGACAGACCGCCTCCAGGCGGTCGGGCCAGTCGGCGATCTCGACGTCGATCGGCGAATTCACGACGTCAGTCACCCGATGTCGAGGCCGAAATCGATCTGCACCGCGGAGTGCGTGATGGCGCCGACCGCGATGCGATCGACCCCCGTCTCCGCGATGCCGCGGACGGAGTCCATGGTCACGCCGCCCGAGGCCTCGAGCAGCAGCGCCCGTCGCCGCTGGTCGCGTCGCGCGACCGCCTGACGGATGCCCGCGAGGTCCATGTTGTCGAGCAGCACGATGTCCACGGTGCCGGACGGCAGATCGAGCACCGCCTCGAATTGCTCGAGGTCGTCCACCTCGATCTCGATGAACCTGGGCCGCATCTGCTCGCGGCACGCCATCGCCGCCGACTCGACCGCCTCGGCGAAGTGTTCGCCGAGCCCGGCGAGGTGGTTGTCCTTGATGAGCACCGCGTCATGCAGTCCGATCCGATGCAGACGGCCTCCCCCGCATCGCACCGCGTACTTCTCGATGGTGCGGAGGCCCGGCGTCGTCTTGCGGGTGTCGACGATCTGCGCCCCCGTGCCCGCGACCGCGTCGACGAATCGTGACGTCGCGGTCGCGACGCCCGACGCCCGCCCGAGCAGGTTCAGAAGCGTCCGCTCGACGGGGAGGATCGCCGAGAGCGGGCCGCGGATCTCCATGACCCGCATCCCGGGTTCCACGCGATCGCCGTCGACCGCGAGCGGCTCGGTCTCGATCGTCCCGGCCGCCCGCGCCGCGATCCGCCGGACGATCGGAAGACCGCTGAGCACGCCGTGCTGACGCGAACGCAGTTCGGCTCGCACCGTGGTGTCGGGGGAGATGAACGCCGAGGTGGTCAGGTCGCCGGCATCCCCGAAGTCCTCGGCGAGCCAACGGTCGATGGCCGGATCAAGCGACGGTGCCACCAGCCGCTCGTAGAGGTCCTCGAGCGAACAGGCCCCATACGGCTCGAAACGATGATTCTGATCCGACACGACGAGACACCCTCCAGAACGACGCCGGTCCGGCCCCGTCTTCAACTACTACTACCACGATCACCGCCACCATCACCACCACCGCACCCAGCTCCCATGACGATCTTCTCCGCCATCCTCGCCGGCGACATCCCCTGCCATCGCGTCTTCGAGAACGACCACGTCCTCGCCTTCCTCGACATCGGGCCGCTGAGCCGCGGGCACCTTCTTGTGATCCCGAAGGAGGCGAAGGCCACGCTGGGGGAACTCTCCGACGACGCGGCCGCGGAACTCGGGCGCGTGCTTCCCAGACTCTGCCGAGCAGTGTGCGAGTCGACCGGCGCGACGAGCTACAACGTGCTGCAGAACAACGGGGCCGACGCGCATCAGGCGGTGATGCACGTCCATTTCCACGTCATCCCGCGATTCCCCGATCGCGCCGAGGGCGACGGTCTCCACCTGTCGTGGCGACCGGGCTCGCTGGAGGATGGCGCCGCGCTCGCAGCGTCGATCGCCGCGGCGCTCGACGCCTGATCGACGGTGTCACCCACGCCTACTTGACGAACCGGACCACGCCCCATCGACTCGGGACGTGCATGTTGATCTCCCACTGCGGCGTCCACGTCCAGTTGTGCTCGGGGCGGCCGTCGATCTTGCGGTACGCGCCGTCCACCACCTCGAGATCCCAGGCGACCCGCGAGAAGTTGATCCGCCAGGAATCGCCGGCCTCGGGCCGAGGGCGTCGGCGGTGCTCGTTGATCGGTGCGAGGGTCCACGGTGAACCGTCTTCCCGCACGGCCGGCGGCCGCAGATCCGCGAAGGGGATCGCGAGTTCGACGATCCAGCGACGATCGCGGTCCGACGGATCGTTCACGGTGCCGTCGGTGCGGATCGCCCAGCGCAGTCCGTCGGCGTTCCAACCGTGCTCGGCGGGACCGCCGCGTCGGTACGCGCGATGCAGGAACAGGTCGAAGATCGTGCCGAGCACGTTGATCTCGATCTCGTAGTACTCGTCCTCGTCGCCGTCGGGATCGATGAAGACCTCGAAGTCATGCTCGTGATAGACGATCATGTCACGACGGTCATAGGTCGCCCAGAGATCGAACTCGTTCAACTCGGCGGCGACGTAGAGATGCGCGTCGTCCCAGAGCATCTTGGCCCGCGTCCGGAAGATCGGCGTCGGCCGGGTCGGACCTTCGATGTCGCCGAAGTCCTCGGTCCACGGTGCGAACGTCCACACCCCGCCGGTGAGATCGCCGTCGAAGGCGGGCGGAATCCGCGTGTATCGACAGGCGTACTCCAACGGCGGATGCGTGACCTCGACGGTGGGCTGCTCGATCGAAACCACCGACGCTGAAGGCTCGGCCGGCCGAGGCGCGGCCGCGCATCCGATGATCGCGACCGGAAGAACACACGCCAGAACACGCAGGATCGGAGATGGCTTCATGGCGGACACGGTAGCCCGAGATGATCCCGGGACCGGTCATGCAGGCAGGTCTGAAAAAATCGGGAATGTCGTTTGACCCGGCTGGAACCGGGCGCATCTTCCTGTCACTGACCCCGTCGGCCCCCAGCCGGCACGGAGAGGGGTCGGGAAATGGGAACAACTCAGCAGGCCCGTTCTTCGGTGCCGATTCCGCATGCCTTTTCGGCGAGCGGACCCGAGTGAGTTCTCGTTTCGCATCCGCGACACAACCCACTCGAGCATTCGGCGACCGATCACCGGGACCACGGTGGATCGGTTTCATCGTGTTCCCCGCGAACGCCATCGGCGTTCGCACCACCGGCCACGACGTCCTCGTTCACTCGAGGCGTTCCGACGCGAAGGCGTCGCCGGTATCCCCTTGCCGTCACGGTGACGGTGAGGTTTCGAAAGTCGGCCCCTCGGGGCCGGTTGAGATCGCGACGCAAACAGAGGTTCATCGTGAGCAGTCTCCCCTTCCAACTCGTCGGCAGTTTCGACGACATCGACGCCCGCCTGGTCGTGCAGGTCGAGCTCGATGCCCGGACGGGAGAGATCGTCTCCATCAGTGGTGACCGCGACGCGATTCGCAAGACCTGCTCTTTTCTTCTTGAGGCAGTCGGGACGCAGGGAACGCGTCACGGCCAGGACCACGGCGACGGGAACCGCCAGGTCCATGGACTCGGAGCACATACGGCCCGCGGGAACGGGCTGCTCCTCGACACGGCGACGAACAACACCGAGGCGGCCTTCGTGGGTACCGCCTCGACCGGACGCCTGAGCGATCAGGAAGTCCGGGATCGCGCCCGACCTGCCAACATTCTGGCGGCCCTTCGACGGGAACGGGAATTCCCGCAGGCCGCCACGCGATTCGTCGATCACGAGTGTGAACGGGAACTCCGCTCGACTTCGACATCGCATCAGACCTCCGAACGGGATTGGGAGATCCCCCGCGAGGTCGACCGACGAGATGAACGGACGATGGAGTGCGCTCCGTTCAACGCTCGTCAGAACCCGGACGCTCGGTCCGGCGGCAACGGGAACGCCGCCGGACCGAGCCCCGCCGGGCTCGACTCGGATCTCCACCAGAAGAACACACGCGAACTCGTGTCCCGGTGCGATGCCTTCGAGGCGTCCGCGCTCGACGCGTTCCCCCCACGGTCCCCGGGCGAGGGGCACCTCGCCCGGGGATTT
>CAYZSH010000010.1:0-29518 GCA_964481025.1 uncultured Isosphaeraceae bacterium | reverse complement strand
GCTGCGGCAAGTCCAACGTCGTCGATGCGGTCAAGTGGGTGCTGGGCGAGCGGAGCGCGAAGAGCCTCCGCGGTTCGGCGATGCAGGACGTGATCTTCGCCGGCAGCGTCGCCCGCAAGCCGATGGGCATGGCGGAGGTCACCCTCACCTTCGAGAATCCCCGCCTCGCGACTCCGCGGGCGGAGTCCTTGCTCGACACCGATCCCGCCGCCATCCTGCCCGATGACGAACCGAGCGCCGAGACCACGGCCGGCGGCCTCGACGGCGAGACCGCCGAGGAACTCGAGCTCGCCACCAGCGAGAACGCGCTCGTCGATCGCGGCCGTGTGCGTGACCGGCGCCTGCCGGTCGACACCGACGAGGTCGGGGTCACTCGCCGGCTCTACGCGGACGGACGCAGCGAGTACCTCATCAACGGACGGAAGTGCCGTCTCCGCGACATCAAGGAACTCTTCCTCGACACCGGTGTCGGCACCAACGCCTACTCGATCATCGAGCAGGGCAAGGTCGATGCGATGCTCCTCGCCAATCCGATGGAGCGTCGCTCCATTCTGGAGGAGGCCGCGGGCGTCGCGAAGTTCCGACAGCGCAAGGTCGAGGCCGCCCGGAAGCTCGACGCCGCCGAGCGCAACCTCGTTCAGGTGCGTGAGCAGCTCGCCAACACCGAACGACGTCTCCGCATCGTTCGCGGACAGGCCGAGAAGGCTCGCCGGTTCCGCGAACTGGATTCGCGGCGTCGCGATCTCCGCATCGCCATCGTGCTCGACCAGTCGCACGAGTACGAGGAGCGCCTCACCGGTCTCACCCGCCGCCTGTCGGCGGTCGAGGCGGAGCGTCGCGAGCTCGCCACCTCGCTCTCGACGCTCGAGGAGGCGAAGCAGTCGGCGGAGATCGAACGCCATCGCGTCCAGCAGGCCCAGCACGAACTCGAACAGGAGCGTCTGGGCGCCCAGGGCCGACTCGATCAGGCACAGCAGCGCATCGAGCTGGTGAGCCGCCACCGGGCCGAGGCCGAGGCGGCGATCGCGGAGGAGACCCGACGCATCGGCGAACTCGAGGTCCGCGTCGAGGAGATGCGGCGTGATCTCGCCGAGGTCGAGGCCCGCATCGATGAGGCCGCATCCGAGAGCGCCGTCGCGGAACGGGAACTCGCCGAGGCGACCGAGCGTCGTCGTGACCTCGACACCCGTCGAGCCGCGATCGCCAGAACGCATTCCGACGCTTCCGAGACCGCGTCCGAGGCCGACCGCGCGAGAATCCGGGCCGAGTCCGCGGCCCGCAGTCTCGAGGATCGCGAGCACTCGCTTCAGGATCGACTCCGCCGACTCGAGGAGAAGGCCCGCCCGTTCGCCCGCGATCTCGACCAGCATCGAGTGCAGCGCAACGCGAGCCGGGTCCGGAATCTCGTGGTGCTCGATCGGATCTCGGTCGTCGAGCGTCGCCTGACGACCGAGGAGAGTCGCATCGCCGCCCTCGACGAGCAGCGTTCCGATCTGGCCACCCGGCTCGCCGACAACCGTGACGAGCGCACCGGCGTCGATTCGCGACGTCGGCTTCTCGAGGAGATGGCCAGTGCCGGCGAGGGCATGGGCGACGCGGTGCGTCGGGTCCTGTCGCTGTCGGAAGGCGAGAACCCGGTCGATGGCATCCTTGGCCCGATCGCGGAACGACTGGACGTCGACCGCGAGGACGCCGAGGCGATCGAGGCGGCGCTCGGACCGCATCTTCAGGCGGTTCTCGTCGAGTCGAGCGCCGTGGCGCACGAGGTTCGCCGGCGGCTTCCCGATCTCGATGGTCGCGTGGAGCTCCTGCCGCTCGCCCGTCTCAACGGCCGGTCCGATCTCCCGACCTCCCCGCTGCCGATCGCGGTGTCCGCAAGCACCAGCCTGACGCGGGCATTCGATCGCGTCCGGTGCGAGGCGTCGATCGTCGGCGCCGTCCGCCAGCTGCTCCACGACACCGTCCTGGTCGATGATCTCGACGCGGCACGGCGACTGGTCGCTCGGGGCGTGCGGCGACGCTTCGCGACCCGCGACGGCCATGTGCTGGAGATCGACGGTCGCATCGTGCTTCGCGCCGCCGCCGGTCGTGAGGAAGGTCGCGGCCTGCTCGCCCGCAAGGCGGAACTCTCCGAGCTCGACCATGCATCGCGCCAGTTGGAGGGCGTCCGGATCGTGCTGGAATCCGAGGCGTCGTCGCTCGACGCCGAGCACGAGTCGCGGGGGGCCCGTCGATCGACGCTTTCCGAGGAACTTCGGTCGCTGCGAGCCGAGGAAGTCGAGCACGCGTATGCGATCGACCGCCAGTCGCAGTTGATCGAACGGATCGAGCGTGAGCGATCCGAGGTGCTCGCCGAACGGAGCGAGCTCGAGGGACGGCTCCACGAATGCCGCTCGGAACGATCGGACGTCGAGCGAAGCCGGGTGGACGCCATCGCCCGCGAAGCCGAGGCGACGGCCGCTCGTGATGCCGGCGCTCGGGATCTCGCGTCCATCGACCGTGACGTTCAGGCGGCCGGCGAATCGGCGGCCGCCAGTCGCACGACGCTCGGCGAGATCAACGCCCGACTCGATTCGACCCGCCGCGAACGTACTCGACTGGCGTCGTCGGTCGAGGAGACCGCCCGGCAGCTCGCCCGCTCCAACGAGCAGGTCGCCGATCGGCGGGATCGACTGGGCGGCTATGCCGAGTCGATCCAGGAGGCCGAGCGCGAGGTCGCGGACGCCAACACGCTGCTCGCCGGGATGACCGAACGATTCGCGTCCACGGGCCAGGAACTCCAGGCCGCGTCCGCGCTGGTGGAACGCACGGGCGAGACGCTCGGTCAGGCGCGGGTCGAGGCCCAGCGACTCGATCGGGACATCCACGCGCTCGAGATGTCGCGACGCGAGCTCGAGATCAAGCGGGAAAGTCTCGAGGAATCGGTGATCGAGGAACTCGGCTTCGATCTGGCGGCGCTTCATGACGCGCATCCGAAGCGTGCGGTCGTCGCCATCGATCCGGAGTCCGAGGAGCCGTCCGAGGCCTGCGGATCCGACGCCGACGCGGAGATCGAGACGGCCGGCGAGGGGCCGGAGGAATCGGTCGAGCCCCCCTTCGATCGCGACGCCGCGATGCAGGAGGCCGACGAGCTTCGAAAGCAGATCAAGGCGCTCGGCAACGTCAACCTCGAGGCGATGGACGAGCTCGGCGAGCTGGAGACGCGGAACGAGGACCTCGCGGGGCAGCTCGCGGACATCGACGACGCGCGGGTCAGGCTCTCGGATCTCGTCGAACGGCTCGACGTCGCCAGTCGCGCCCGCTTCGAGGAGACGTTCAAGACCGTCCGGGAGAACTTCGCCGGCTCGCAGGGCATGTTCCGCCGTCTCTTCGGCGGCGGCAGTGCGGACCTCTACCTGCTCCCCGGCGAGGACGGCACGATCGACTGGCTGGAGTCCGGAATCGAGATCCGAGCCAAGCCGCCCGGCAAGGAGCCGCGGGTCATCAGCCAGCTTTCGGGTGGCGAGAAGACGATGACCGCCGTGGCGCTGCTCATGGCGATCTTCCAGAGCAAGCCGTCGCCGTTCTGCATCCTCGACGAAGTGGACGCGGCGCTCGACGAGGCCAACGTCGAACGGTTCTGCAACGTCGTCCGCCAGTTCCTCGACCAGTCGCACTTCATCGTCATCACGCACCACAAGCGGACGATGCAGGCGTGCGATCGGCTCTTCGGTGTCACGATGCCCGAGCGTGGCGTGTCCCGCCGCGTGACGGTCAAGTTCGACGAGGTCGGCGCGGACGGTCGTCTCAACGAGGCCGCGGCCCGACGCGCCGAGGTCGTCGATCAGATCGAGACCGAGCCGGTGGTGGATGCCGAGCCCGCTGCGGAAGCGCCCGGCGGGACGATCGAGAGTCGAGGACTCGTCATCGAGACCGAACCGATCGATCCTTCGACGCTCCGGAAGCAGAAGTCCTCGCCGACCGCCGAACTCGAGGACGCCTGGAACGACTGACGATCCGACGCCCGCTCACGGAGTCGGGACGGGATCGGGCGTCGCGCCGGTCGTCACCGGCGGCGTCTCCACCACGGTGAGCCACGCCCGGGTCTCCCGCTCGATCGCGTTCCACCGGTTCGACATCGCACGCAGTTCCGCGGCCCGCATCCGGTTCGGGTCGGCCGCCGAGAGCCCGGCACACAGCGCCCCGGCGTACTGCGCGGCCTTCTGCTGGGTGAGGAGCATCCGCGTCTCGAAACGTCGCCCTCCCGCAAGCAGCAGTCCGGGCGTCTCGTCCTTCTCGATCCTCCGCCGGGCATCGTGCTCGAGGAGCGGCAGGCCGGTTGATCCCGGATCGACCGCGGGTGACTCGTTGAGATGCGATCGCAGGAACGCCTCCCCCGACGTCGCCTCCGAAGTGATCCGGCGGAGGAGCTCGGCGACGCCCGGTCGCGGCGACTTGATGGCGAGGATCCCATCGACCTTCGCCTCGTCGGCAAGCAGATCGAGCAGGAGGGCATACCCATGCGCGAGTGTGGCTTCGCCACCGGGTTCGGTCACGTCCACCGGACGATCGATCACGGGACCGACACATCCGACGGGGCTTCCGGCGAGGCCGATCATGCCGCTGAGAATGATCACTCGGGAGATTCGCGAACGGTCGTGATCAGACATGGTCGGGCTCGCTTCGGATCGGGAAGGTTCGATTCGGAAAGACCTCCCGCGCGGCCCGATGCGATTCCGCGTGGAGATCGGCCGTGAGTTGCGGGGTCGCCGCATACCCGCCGGAAAGAACCAGCACGACGGGAAGCCCGGCGTCACGGAGCATCGTCTGAGCGAGTCGCTCGCGACGCCGAAGACCGTCGCGGGTCAGGGCGAGACGTCCGTAGCGGTCCCCCACCACGACATCGACACCAGAGAGCAGGAAGACGAGATCCGCCCTCGCCCGTTCGATCGCCCGGGGGAGCGACGCGGCGAGCCGGTCGAGGTACTCGACGTCGCCGACGTGGTCCGCAAGCGGCACGTCGAGATCGCTCGGCGGCTTGCGCATCGGGAAGTTCCGGGCTCCGTGCATCGAGAAGGTGAAGACCGTCGGATCCTCGGCGAAGCACAGCGCGTTGCCGTTGCCGTGGTGCACGTCGAGATCGACGATCAACGCCCGCTCGATCTCCTCCTCGCGCTGAAGGGTTCGGATCGCGACCCCGACGTCGTTGAGCACGCAGAAGCCTTCGCCATGATCGGGACAGGCGTGGTGCGTGCCGCCCGCGAGATTCGCGGCGACCCCATCCTCGAGCGCGTTCCATGCGGCGATGACGGTGCCATGCGCCGCGAGCCGAGATCGACGCACGAGCGCGGGACTCCAGGGAAGACCGAGTCGCCGTTCCTCGGCCCGGGTGAGGCCGCCATCACGAAGCGCCGTGAGATACGCCTCATCGTGCACCATCCGGAGGTCGTTCCAGTCGATCTCGGTCGGCTCGATCAGGTCCTCGGGGCGAATGACGCCCTCGGCGAGCAGGATCTCCCGCAACGCCGAGAACTTCCGCATCGGGAACGGGTGTCCCTCGGGGAGCGGGATCTCGTAGTCGTCATGGAAGCAGCATCTCACGCTCGACGTGCTCCCTTTCCGCGACCAGGAGGATCGGCTCAGAGGCGACGGATGACCGCGTCCGTGAAGGCGTCGGTGCCGAGATCGCCGCCGAGGTCGCGGGTCTTCTCCCCGGCGACGAGCGCCGCGTCGTAGGCGTCACGAATCCTCGTCCCCGCCTCCTTGAGCGACGCGTCGCCGGTGGTGACCGAGAGGTGGTTGAGCATCATGACGCCGCTCATCGTGATCGCGAGCGGATTGGCGAGTCCCTGTCCCGCGATGTCCGGGGCGGAGCCATGAACCGCCTCGAAGACTGCGTGTCGTTCGCCGAAGTTCGCGCCGGGAGTCACCCCGAGGCCACCGACGAATCCCGCGCAGAGATCGCTGATGACGTCGCCGTAGAGGTTCTCGCAGAGCAGCACCCCGAAGCGGCTCGGATCCTGCACGAGCCGCATGCAGGCGGCGTCGATGATGAGTTCGTCGTAGGTGAGCTCGGGGAACTCGGCCTCGTGCACCGTGCGGGCGCAGCGGATGAAGAGTCCGTCGGACAACTTCATGATGTTCGCCTTGTGCAGGGTCGTCACCCGCTCGATGCCGCGGTCGCGGGCGTAGTTGAAGGCGAACCGGGCGATGCGGGTGCACGCCTTCTCGGTGGCGACCTTGAGGCTGGTCACGACGCCGGGCGTGATCTCGTTCTCGATGCCCGCGTAGAGCCCCTCGGTGTTCTCGCGGACGACCACCAGATCGACGTCGTCGTATCGGGTCGGCACGCCGTCGAGCGACCGCACCGGACGGACGGCGCCGTAGAGGTCGAGCCGCTTGCGGAGCGCCACGTTCACGGACGAGAACCCGCCCCCGATCGGCGTCGTGCACGGCCCCTTGAGGGCGGTGCCCCGCTCGAGGATCGCGTCCACGGTCTCGTCGGGAAGCAGGCTCGAGTGCCCCGCATCGAGCGCCGCGACGCCGGCATCCCGCTGCACCCAGTCCATCGAGGAACCGGTGCCTTCGAGCGCGGCGTCGATGATGCGGCGAGCGGCGCCGACGACTTCAGGACCGATGCCGTCGCCTGGAATGAGGACGCAACCGTGGACCACGGGACTGTTCCGATCGAATGGTGTGGCAGGAGACCCGCCGGAGATTCCGGCGCAGGACGGGACAGGATACCCCGCCGGGCATGCCGCCGACACGACGGGGCCGTGGGACATGATGCCCGCCACCGACTACCGTGTGGGACTCATGCACCGCCCCCGCGAGCAGCCCGTGGATCTTCTGGTGATCGGCGCCGGCATCGCCGGGCTGTGGATCCTCGACGCCGCGACTCGACACGGACTCGCGGCGGTCGCCGTCGAATGCGACGCCCTCGGCGCCGGTCAGAGCGTCTGCGCCCAGGGGATCATCCACGGCGGCCTGAAGTACGCCCTGCGGGAGCGGGACCTCGCTGCCGCAGGCTCGATCAGCGCGATGCCTGAGGCGTGGCGACGGCTTCACGACGGCGTGGATGGCGTCGCCGCCGACGGCCCCGATCTGCGAGCCGCAACCCTCTCCTCCCCCTGCACCTGGATCTGGCGCACCGACTCGCTTGCATCCCGGATCGGCTTCCTCGGCGCTCGGGCGGCTCTCCGCACGAAGCCTCGGTCGGTCGAGGACGCCGATCGGCCCCCGCTGCTCCGATCCTCGCCGGGCTCGGTGCTCAGGGTCGAGGAACCGGTGTTCGACACCCGCTCGGTCCTCGGCGCGATCGCGTCCGCCCATCCGGCACGCATCGTCGCCGTCGATGGCCCCGAGGGCGTCGAACTCGCCTCTCGCGGCGGCGAGATCGATCGGGTGATCCTCCGCCGCGGTGATGACGAGGTCGTGCTGCGTCCACGATGCGTCGTGCTCGCGGCAGGCGTCGGAAACGAGCGACTGCTCTCGCGGCTCGGACTCGACGACTCGGTCGCCCAGCGACGACCGCTGCACATGACGCTCCTTCGCGCCACCGGACTTCCCGCGATGTTCGGTCACTGCATGGACGGAAACCGGACCCGCGTGACGATCACCAGCGGCGTCGATCGCGATGGTCGGACCGTCTGGCAACTCGGCGGCGAACTGGCCGAACGCGGCGTCGAGCGCACCCGCGAGGCTCAGATCGCGACCGCGGCCTCCGAACTCGCGGGCGTGATGCCCGATCTGGATCTCGGCGCCTTCGACGATGCGGCGTGGGCGACGTATCGCGTCGATCGCGCCGAACGTCGGACCCGCGCCGGACTGCGCCCCGATGACGCGGTGGTGATGTCGCATCACGGTGGCCGACTGCTGGTGGCGTGGCCGACGAAATGGGCGCTCGCCCCGAGGTTGGCGGCCGCGGTGCTGGAGGCGATGCCTGCCGAGATCGCCGCCGATCCGTCCGAAGGCGTGGATCTCTCGCCGCTTTCCGCCCCCGATGTCGCCGACTTTCCCTGGGAGACCAGCACATGGACGCCGCACCGCGACGTTCGCTCGGGCGCACCGGCCTGACCGTTTCGCCGGTCGGGTTCGGGGCGTTCAAGATCGGACGCAACGAGGGGATCAAGTACGCCGACGGGTACGACCTGCCCGACGATGACTCGTGCGCCCGGCTGCTCAACGATGTGCTCGATCTCGGGATCGATCTCATCGACACCGCCCCCGCCTACGGCGTCAGCGAGGAACGCATCGGTCGTCACCTCGCCGGACGTCGGGACGAGTTCACGCTGACGACGAAGGCGGGAGAGACCTTCGAGAATGGCGTCGGGCGGTACGACTTCTCCGCCGAGAGCATCGACGCCAGCGTGGATCGGAGTCTCTCGCGGCTCCGCACCGATCGGCTCGATGTCGTGTTCGTGCACTCCGACGGCGACGATCAGGCCATTCTCGACACCGGCGACGCGCTCGACGTGCTCGTGCGACGACGCGATCGCGGCGACATCCGGTCGATCGGTTTCAGCGGCAAGACCGTCGAGGGGCATCTCGCCGCGATCGCCACCGGCGTCGTGGACTGCCTCATGGTCGAGTACCACGAACTGGATCCGACGCAAGGACCGGTTCTGAAAACGGCCGCCGACTCCGGGGTCGGCGTGCTCGTCAAGAAGGGCCTCGCGTCAGGCCGGCTGACGCCCGAAACGGCGATTCCGTTCTGCCTGTCCGGCCCCGCCGTGGCGTCGATCGTGATCGGTTCGTTGCGGCGCGACAATCTCGCCCGCAATCTGGAGATCGCACGGGACGCGCTGCGCTCGTCGGACTGAGGGGCGTCAGGACGCGGCCGGGCCGAACTGTGCCGCGAACGCGTGCAGTTGAGCGAGCGGGAATCGCCAGTTGCCCCAGCCGTCGTCGAACAGCACGCCGGTGGCCCCGAGTCGCTGCTGGGCCATGCAATGCGCGATGGCCTCCTTCAGCGGCAGCGCGAGGATCGGCGGGCGTTGTCCTTCGGGCACGATGTTCTGGACCGTGGCGTAGTGCTCGGCCCGATCGCGGGCGGTGAACGCCATGACGTAGCCGACGTCATCCACGAGCCCCGAGAACGCCCGAAGATTCGGGAAGGTCCCCACCGCGGCGAAGTACCAGCGTTCGAGTCCGAACGTGGCGCGATAGAGCGGATCGAGCGTCTCCGGACCAGGATCCGCCTTGGCCGCCTTCGCGAGCGCATCGAACTCGTTCACGGCGGCGCGGGTGTCCTCACCGCTCACTCCGGGATCTCCAGCGTCGTGCCGACCTTGAGATTCGCGGGATCCGGGCCGATCGTCGCCTTGTTCGCCTCGTAGATCTTCGTCCAAAGGGAAGCCTTGCCGTACGCCGCCTGAGCGATCTTCCCGAGCGTGTCGCCCGAACGAATGACGTAGGTCTGCGGTCCGCCCGCACTTCCGCGGGAAGGGATCTCCACCCGCAGCTCGGTGTTCTTGGGCGGCAGTCGCAGGATCTCACCGATGGTCAGCCGCGAGGATTCCTTGAACGGATTCGCCTCCGCGATGAGCGAGTGCTTGTTCCGATCGCCGAACCACGCCAGGGCGATGCTCTCGAAGTTGTCGCCGGGCTTGACGACGTACTCCGTGTACTGGTCGGGCGGGAGCGAGCCGGCGCCGCGAACGACGTTGTTCACGCCGTTCGTCGCACCGGAGCTGCCCGAACCGGCCGGTGAGTCGGCGGCGGGCGATGCCTCGGCCTCGAGCATGCGAGCGACCGCGGACGCGTCGATCTCGGTGCCGAAGATGGTCGGAATGCGACCTCGTCCGCTGATCGGGATCAACGGACGATCGAGGACGAGAATTCGACCCCCGCCGACCCAGGCGACGGGCTGCCGCTGGAAACCGCGGGTGGCGTTGCGGACGCCGTCCAGTGCCGCCGACGTGAGCCGGAACGACACGCCCCAGTTTCCAATCGAATCACTGCCGGTGACCTCGGTCCCGGCCACCTTGCCCGCAAGATCGATCGCATGGTCGCGATCGCCACGGAGCAGAACGAGCTGAGGTCCCTGCCCCCGCACTCGACCGACGATCGCGTCGTCGAGGAAGGCGGCGTTGTCACCGGCGGGCAGGGGCATCCAGACCGTGCCATCCGGGCCGTCGATGACGCCGGGCGCCTCCGCCTCGGCGAGCACTCTGAGGGCGGCGTTGGCGAGCGACGCGTCCTGATCGATGGAGGCAAGCCGGTGGATGCCGACCCCCGCGGCCCGCGGGTTGCGGGCGGGCTGGGCGGTCCCGCCAGGCCGACGAGTCTCGGGACGGCTCTGCTCCACGCGTTCAACCACCGACTCGACGGTCTCGGTGACGTCAGCGTCGGTCGTCGAGGACGCGCCCTCCTCGTCTGCAACGGATTCATCGACCTCGTCGACACGCTCGACCGCGTCGGATTCCATCGCGTCCGACGACTCGTCGGCGTCCGTGACATCGGGGCCGTTCGTCGCGTCGGGGGTCTCCGTGCCTGCGGAATCGCCGGCAGCATCGGCGTCGGGAGTGGAGTCGACGAGGAATTCGTCGAAGTCGCCGCCCGTCGTTCCGTCGGCGTCCACCGCGGTCTCGTCGGCGGTGGCGTCCACGGCGTCGGACTCGTCGACCAGCCTCACCGGACGCTCGGGCTCTGCGGGCCGACGCTCGATCTCCACTTCACGCGGCGTGGTCGCAGGTTCACGCGGCGTGGCCACTGGCGTGGAATCGGTCGTCTCCGCCCCCTCGACAGCGATCTGGGGGGGCGTGGCGCCGCCGTCGCCTTCGGTCGCGCCATCGTCGAGACTGGCGTAATAGAAACCGATCAGGACCATGATCACGACGATCAGGGCCACGGAGAAGCGGATACCGCTGTTCATGCCATGCTCCAGAAGGAGATCCTGATCCGGGAGCGGCCTGGCGGTGGACCTGTCCCGGCTGGCCGAGTTCGTCGGCCCTCACCCAATGCGTCTTCCACGACCCGCACGCGCAGAGAGTGCGGGACATCCGGGTCATCGGACGTCGGGGTCGTCCGGCTCCAAGACGGGGGAACGGGCCGTGGCTCGGAACCGCCCCGGACCGGCGTCACCCGGTCGTGGCCGGCGCGAGCGCTCCGTTGGCCGTCGAGGACTCGTCCTCGGGTCGGGTCGTGCCGCCCCCGCGGCTCCAGGTGAGCGGGGCCGCGATCGCGACCGACGAGAACGTCGCCGCCACGAGACCCACGAGGAACGTGAAGGCGAACGGCCGGATGCCGGTGCCGCCGAGGACGTAGAGGATGATCGCCGAGGTGATCGTCGTACCGCTGGTCATGATCGTTCGGCTGAACGTCTGGTTGATCGAGTTGTTCACCACGCTCCGGCTGGCGTAGCTGAGCTTGCCACGGTTCTCGCGGATACGGTCGAGGATGACGATGGTGTCGTTCAGCGAGTAGCCGACGATCGTGAGCAGACCCGCGACGACGTTGAGGTCGATGCGGAACTCGTCGAGCACGCGAATGCCGTTGAACGTCTTCTCGCCCACCACCACGCTGAGGGCGATCGCACCGAGGCAGATGCTGACGTTGAAGACCAGTGCCGAGATCGCACACACCGAGTACCGGAGCGAACCGAAGCGGAACCAGATGTAGACGAGCATGCCAAGCAGACTCAGGATGACCGCGACGATCGCGCTCGCCGCGAGATTCTGGGCCACCTTCGGCGAGAAGCTCGAGACCTGATCGAGGCTCGCCTCGCGGGTGAGCGCCGCCTGAGCGAGCGCGAACTCGCGGGAGGCGAGCGAACGATCCCAGGTGTCCAGATCGACGAGCAGACTCGAGACGTCGTCGTCGGAGACCATGATCGCGAATGACGAGAACGTCGCCTCGCCGCCGGAATCGCCGACCCGGTCGAGTCCGACGACCTCGGTCCGGCGACCGCGGGAATCCGCGAAGTCGGGCTGGTTCCGCATGCGGTCGAGCCGCTGCTCGAGGTCCCCGACGCTGATCGCGGGCGACAGACCATCGACGACCACCGCGACACCGCCGCGAAGATCGCCGACCGCGACCGGGGCATCCCGGCCGATCGACTCGCCGAGCGTGCGACGCTCGAGGGGGAAGGTGTACGGGCTGTGATCCGACGCCCCCTCGGCCGCGAAGTGGACCGGGCGGGTGACGTCGAGGATGTCTCCGAACCGCTCGACGAGCGCCGCGACGATGGTGTTCGAGATGTTGGTGTCGCCGTCGAGCCCGGCGGGGTTGGCGACCTTGATCTGGAAACTGGCGGCAGCGCCGTCCTGATCGGTCGGGCCGACGGTGAGCACGGTCGCATTGGCGAGTTCCGCGACGATCGGGTCGCTTGCACCGGTGGCGAGTTCGCGAACCGCGTCCTCGATCTCGCCTCGAGGAACGATCAGACGTCCCTCGGCCTCGCGTTCGACACCGGTGGCCTCGCCCGACTCTGCGGCCCGGGTGGTCATGACCACGCTCACGCCGCCGCGGAACTCGGTCTCGAGCACGTCGGCGCCCCGGCCGAAGAAGAGCACGAGCGATCCGACCGCGAGCACCACGCAGGCCGTCATCAGCGGCACCCGGATGGCGATCCAGTCGATCTTCGGCTCAAGCAGTCGGTGGATCGAAGGAACCACGGTCGGAAGCATCGGCATGCTGCGGATGCCGAGCACCTCGGTGCAGATCGCGAAGATCACGCGGGAGACGAAGAGGGCGGTGAAGAGCGTCGCGAGCACGCCGATCGACAGCGTGAGGGCGAATCCCTTCACTTCGGTCGCGGCGGTCTGGTACAGGATGAAGCAGACGATGAGGTTCGTGATGTTGCCGTCGAGAATCGCGCTCGCGGCCTTCGCGAAGCCGAGACGCAGCGACGTTCGCAGGTCCTCGCCGTTGTTGATGATCTCCTCGCGGACCCGCTCGAAGATGAGCACGTTCGCGTCCACCGCCATGCCGATGGTGAGCGCGATGCCCGCGAGCCCCGGCAGCGTGAAGGTGCCGTCGATCATCGCCATGATGCCGAAGATCATGATCGAGTTGACGAGCAGCGCGATGACGGCGACCAGACCGGCGCCGAAGTAGTAGAGCACCATGATGAGGGCGACGACCGCGACGGAGATCGCGACCGCCTCGAGACCGCGGACGAGGTTGTCCTGACCGATCGAGGGGCCGAGGATGCTGGTCGAGATCGGCTCCTGACTCAGACGGGCCTCGAGACTGCCCGCGGCGAGCACGCGGATGAGATACGTGATCTCCGCCTCGCCGAAGTTGCCCTGGATGACACCGCTCGAACCGATCGCGCTGTTCAGGTTCGGCGCGGTGTAGACCTCGCCGTCCAGCACGATCGCCATCGGCTGGTTGATGTTCGGGGTCGTCAGCTTCCGCATCTTCGACCCGCCCGAGGCGTCGAGACCGAAGGAGACCGCGGGACGACCGAGGTCGTCGACGGTGCGGCCCGCTCGACGGATCGCCCACTGCTCGCCGTCGGCGTGCGTGAGACTCCGCTCGGGGGTCGTGTAGAGCAGCAGGTAGTAGCGGCCTTCCTTCTCGGCGGCCACGAGGTTGTAGCGGCTCTGGAAGTAGCCGACGGGGTTCGCCTGCAGCGACGCGACCGTCTCCGGCTTGTCCTCGTCGGTCCACTGCTTGAGGTCGTTGATCGGGAACCAGGCCGCGACGACGGAGTCCGTGTTGTTGGGCCCGCGCTCGACGAGCTGCTCTCGGAGAAGGTCGATCGGCACGTCCTGGGCGGCCGGACGCACGGCGATCCGGAACTCGAGGACACCCGCACCGCGGAGCAGTCGCTTGAGATCCTCGGGATCGTCAAGACCGGTCCGCTTGGCCTCGTAGGCGGCGTGCGCGGTCTCGAGGGTCGCGAGTGCGGTCGCCAGATGCGGAAGTTCGGTGCGAAGCGCCGCGAGCGCCTGGCCCCGCTCGCTGTCGGCGAGGTTCGGCGTGCCGTCGGCGTTCACGCTCTTCGTGCTGCCGTCGAGCGAGAGGACGTCGAGCAGTCGCTGCTCGCGCAGGGTTTCGGCCAGAAGGCCGTCGCGCAGGTCCTCGATCGTGATCTCGGCGGACGCGAGTCGGTCGAGCTGCCGATCGACTTCGGCCTGATCGACGGGATCGGCGGCTTCGGCGGCGGCGAGCGCGGTGCGGGCCGCAGCGGCGTCGCTCCACGCCTTCTGGAGCGATTCGAGTCGCGTCGTCCGGTCACCAGCACCGCCACCGAATCGCGACGCGGCGTCCCCGGCGTCGAGTGCCGCCTCGAGATCCTCGGCGGTCAACCGGGCGTTGGCGAGCACCGCGTCGAGCGCATCGCGGTAGGCGAGCTGGAGCTCGCGGACCTCGGGACTCGGCAGCGGCATCACGACCTCGATGCGATCGCGACCGACCGGCTGCATGGCGATGTCGAGCACGCCCTGCGGGTTCACGCGGTCCTTCAGGACGTCGATCGTCTGGGCGAGAACCTCGTCGGCGTCGGCGCCGTCGGCGATCTTGACCGCGTAGACCAGGCTGACACCGCCCTGGAGGTCCTTGCCGAGTCGGATCTTCTGATCCGGCGGAATGACCGACCAGAGACAGAGGGCGACCAGAAGGCCGATGAAGACGAGCTTTCCAAGAATGTTGTTCATGGTTGGGCGGGACCGCGCAGAGGCGAGGTCAGGACTTGTCGTCCGAGGATTCGAGGACCTGCTGCACCGCGTCGCGGGTGAAGGTCATCCGGGTGTTGCTGCTTTCATCGACCTTCAGAACGATCGTGTCCGGCTTGATTTCGACAACCGAGCCGATCACACCGCCGATGGTGCGGACGCGATCGTGCTTCTTGATGCTGCCAAGCAGGGCTTCACGCTTCTTCTTCTCTTTCCGCTGCCCGAAGACGCTGAAGACGATCATCAGCAGCACGAGCGGCACAAGCATGAAGAGGAAGCCGTCCGCGGGTGCGGCAGCCCCACCGGTGCCGCCGGATGCGCTGCCATCCGCGGACTCCGCGGGGACGCCCTCGTCGGAGAGCGGTGGCGGCGCGGACGCCGCCCCGTCGCCCGACTGGGCCAGGGCGAAGGTCATCGGAAGGTCGAGGAGCACGGCAGGCTCGGTCGTCATGTCTGCGGAATCCGGTCTCGACGGGGGGATCGCGGTCGATTCGCCGCGGAAATGGCCACGATGCGGTCGGATTCCGGTGGTGACGGACCGGACCGACGAGGTCCGATCATGGCGTCCCCGGCTCCGGACCGGGCTCTGCGGTCGTTTGCAGGACCGGCCAACCCTCCGCGATCGAAGACCACGCATCATCCCGGATCGCGGTGCGGATGTCCAGCAGCAGGCGTTGGAAGTGCCGGAGGTTGTGCAGGCTGCACAGGATCGGCCCGACCATCTCGTCGGCGAAGAAGCAGTGGCGGAGGTACGCCCGGCTGAAGCCGCCGGCACAGGCCGGGCAGTCGCAGGAAGGATCGATCGGGGCCGGGTCGTCCCGGAATCGGGCGTGCCGGAGCCGGAGGGGCCCGTTTCTGGTGAAGACCGAGGCCATCCGCCCGTTCCGGGTGGGCAGCACGCAGTCGAACATGTCCACCCCCGCCGCCACCGCCATCACGATGTCCCGCTCGTAACCGACACCCATGAGGTACCGGGGGCGGTCCTCGGGCAGGAGCGGTGCCGTGTGCTCGACGACCGACCGAATCAGTTCCGGCCCCTCGCCGACCGCCACGCCGCCGATCGCGTATCCGGGCAGGTCGATCCCGCAGATCGCCTCGACGCTGGCCGTCCGGCGATCGAGATCGGTGCCTCCCTGCACGATGCCGAAGAGCGCCTGCTCGTCCGAACGGGCGTGTGCGGTCCGGCACCGCTCGAGCCATCGGACCGTCCGTTCATGGGCCTCGTCCATCCGTCGGGCCCAGTCGCTCGGGGTCGGGAGCTTCGTCCGCGGACTCCCCGCCCCGTGCCGGGCGTGCGGCGACGGCGGGCAGTCGTCGAACGCCATGATGATGTCCGCCCCGATCGCGTTCTGGACCCGCATCGAGGACTCGGGGCCGAGATGGACCTTGGAGCCGTCCACGAACGACCGGAACGTCACGCCGTCGTCGTCGATCGCGTTGATGTCCGACATCGAGAAGGCCTGGTAGCCGCCCGAGTCCGTGAGCACCGGTCCGTCCCACCGCATGAAGCGATGCGTGCCTCCGAACTGTTCAAGCAGTTCGATGCCCGGTCGCAGCATGAGGTGGTACGCGTTGTTGAGGATGATCCCCGCGCCGATGTCGCGGACCTGCTGCGGCAGGACGCCCTTCATCGCGGCGGCGGTCGCGACCGGCATGAAGGCCGGGGTCGGGAAGGAGCCGTGCGGCGTCGTCACCTCGCCGAGCCGCGCGCGATTGTCGCTGGTTCGGGCGTCGATGCGGAACGAGAGCGGTCCGTGCCGGTGTTCGGTCACCGCTTGGACGCCTCTCGGAGCGCCCGCTTCTCCTTGGCGGTGAGACTCTGAAGCCCCTGATCGTGGATCTTCGCGAGAATGCGATCGATCTCGGCATCATCGAGCGTGGAGCCGCCCTTGCTTCGGACCCGGCCCGCGCGATAGACCGCCCCACTGCGGCTCGTCGGGTCGTACCGGCCGAGGAAGTCGAAGAACCCATGCAGGGAGTGCGGATGACGGATGAACCACCATCCGGCGATCGCCCCGCCGAGGTGCGCCGCTTCGCCGCCCGCGTTGTCGCGTTGAAAGATCACCGTGAACAGCGCGACGGCCACCAGCCCGTAGGCCAGCGTCGCCAGACGCATCGGAATCACGAAGAACAGCAGCACCATCGCGTTCGGCACGAGGAAGGCGCACGCGAGGATCACGCCGAACACGCCGGCGCTCGCGCCGACCAGCGGCGTGCCCGGGTTGTTCACGAGCAGGAACGGCGGCGACCATCCGGTGAGGGCCAGCGTCGAATAGCCGAGGAAGTTGAGGGCGAGATACATCGCCGCTCCGGCGATTCCGCAGAGCAGGTAGAACGCGAGATACCGCTTCGACCCGAGGTACTGCTCGACGATGCTGCCGAAGAAGTACAGCCCGATCATGTTGAAGAGCAGATGGGTGAGGTTCGCGTGCAGGAACTGGAAGCTGATGAACCTCCAGAACTCGAATCCGGTCAGTCCGACGGAGTCGGACCAGTACATGAGCGCCTTCGCGGTCGAGAAGTATCCGAAGGTCCAGATCGGCCCCGCCGCCATGACCTGCGAGAGGACCGAGTACTTCGCGGTCCGCCGGTTGCCGTTCTCATCCTCGTAGGAGAACTCGCCGCCGGTCGCCAGCGGGAAGAAGACCCGCTGACCGCCGGCGATCCGGGCGCGGGCGTCGAGGACCGGGACGAAGCCGCCCTCCGTCGTCGAGGTGTACACCACGTCCCTGGGACCGACCGAGTCGAGGGTCCTGATCCGCAGGCCGACGTCGCGGACGGGATCGTCGATGGTCGCGGAGGGCGGGATCTCGCGGTAGCGGCCGTCCGGCATCTGCGCCACCGCGATCGGTGACAGGAAGGCGAGCATTCGGGGAAGGAACTGGTCCACCACGAAGACCGCCACGCAGATCGCGATCAGCCACGTGTTCACGGACCAGCCGCGGGGCCGGAAGGCGCCGGAGGGCAGGCCCCCGCTCCCGGGAGCCGCGGGTCGGTCCGGGCGTGAATAGTCGCGGTCGTAGATGCCCATGGGGCGGAAAGTCTACCCCCCGCCGTCGACGGGGTCATCGGACGCACGCCGTCGTCGGGTCGCGCGGTCCAGAATCCGTCGCTCGTGCCGATCGAGCGCGTCGATCCCGCGTTCGGCGATCTTGTCGAGGACCCGGTCGAGTTCCGCGTCTTCGGCGGCACGTCGCTCTCGCTCCTGTTCCCGACGCCGGCGCTCCAGATCGGCCGAGGCGTCCGCCTCGTCCTGCTCCAAGGCCGCATCGGTCCGAAGATCGACCACGGAGTACGCCCCGTCGTCGGCGAACGCCTCGAGGATCGCGGCGTCCCGCCGGTGCTCGCGGAGGAGTGCGAGTCCGCAGAGTCCCGCGACGAGGAACACCGGAAGCCAGAGCGAGACGATGCCCGCGACGCCGACGACGATCGCGGTGGCGACCCCGATCCGGAAGGTCGTCCGCCTCGCCCGGGTCGGTCCGAGGTGCGGACGAAGCAGCGCTTCGAGCAGCAGGCGACCGCGGAACGGCGGCGCGGGAAGCAGATTCGCGAACGCGATGACCGTCGCGACGGATCCGAGCAGTCGCGTGGCTTCGAGCCACGGGGACCCTGCGATCGCCGGGGAATGAAGGCCCGGAAGGCGCCAGCCGGATGCCCCCGCGGATGCACCGGTTCCCACCGCGACGACCACCGCGGCGATCGCGGCGACCGTCGCCGCCGCCAGCGGACCGACCATGGCCGCGACCGCCGCCCGTCGCCACCCCGGAGGAGGCACGCCGTCGTCGAGCCCTCCGAGCGGCTGCAGGACGATCTCGGGGAGATCCCCGCCGAGCCGCCGCATCACCACCAGGGTGGCGAGTTCGTGAAGGGTGACCACCAGCACCATCGCACCGAGCAGGATCGCCGCCAGGCGGGGCCCGAGCGGAAACGCATCCTCCCCGGCGTGCCATGCCGCCCGGACGAAGACCACGATGATCGTGCCGAGCAGCAGGGCGTGGGCCCGGATCACGGTGTTTCCGAGGCGGGCGACCGGCACCGACCACGACAGGGGTTCATCGAATCGCGGCGGCTCGCGCCAGGACTCCGAGGCCGCGCCCGATCGCGTTCCGCCGAGCCACGAGTTCACGACGCGGGCCCCGCGGCATGCCCGGCGAGCCGATGAGCGAGTCTCGCCCGAACGAGATGCCAGGCCGTGATCGTCTTGCCGTCCTCGATCACACCGTCCGCGATCGCGGCGTCGATCTCCTCGGGACGCATCGAGACGACCTCGATCTCCTCGCCGGCCTCGAGCCGCCGCGGCACCGGCTGGAGGTCGGTCGCGAGATAGGCGTGCATCCGCTCGTCACAGAACCCCGGTGACGTCAGGTACGTGCCGATCGATTCGATGGTCGCGGCGCGACGCCCGACCTCCTCCTCGAGCTCCCGCCCCGCCGCGTCCTGCGGATCCTCGCCCGGCTCGAGCTTGCCGGCACAGAACTCCAGCAGGAATCGCCCGATCGCCAGTCGTCCGACGCGAACGAGCAGCACCATGCCTTCCCGATCGATCGGCACGACCGTGACCGCGCCGGGGTGCCGGACGACGTCCTTGCGGACCCGACGGCCGCCGAGATCCTCGTACTCGACGGTCTCGACGCGGAAGACGGGGCCCTCGTGGACGAGCGAACGTGGCGCATCGTGGCCGGTCGGACGCTGGTCGTCCGATCGAGCGAGGTTTCGGGAATCGTCGTTGGCGGGAACTGGCATCGCAGCGGATCCGCCGCGATGATACGTCGATGCCCGCCCCGGACGCCGACAACGCCCCGCCGATCGTGTCGCTCCACGGCGTGTGGAAGTCCTTCGATGGTCGTCCGGTGCTGCAGGGACTCGATCTCACGATCCCGACCGGAGGCACGCTCGTCGTCATGGGGCCGAGCGGCTGCGGCAAGAGCGTGATGCTCAAGCATCTGGTCGGCCTGCTCCGTCCGGACGCGGGTGAGGTCCGGTTCCACGGCGAGCGGATCGACCGACTCGACGAACGCCGGCTCGTCCCGATTCGTCGCCGGATCGGCTTCCTCTTCCAGCAGGCGGCGTTGTTCGACAGCCTCACCGTCCGCGAGAACGTCGCCTTCCCGCTGCGAGAGACCGGCAACGCCGGCCCCGATCTCGAGGACCGGGTCCGGGCCACGCTCGATCGCGTCGGCCTCGCGGACACCCTCGACCGGATGCCCGCCGAACTCTCGGGCGGCATGCGGAAACGGGTCGGACTCGCGAGGGCCATCGTGCTCGAACCGGAACTCGTTCTCTACGACGAACCGACCACCGGACTCGATCCGATCCGCGCGAACGTCATCAACAGCCTGATCATCCGGCTGCAGCGGGAACTCAACATCACCAGCGTGGTGGTCACCCACGACCTCGATTCGGCCTTTCAGGTGGCCGACCGCATGGTGCTCCTGCATCGCGGCACCGTCCGCCTCGAGGGCACTCCCGACGAGATCCGCAACTCCGAGGACCCGATCGTCCGCACGTTCCTCGAAGGTCGGGAGCCGCACGGTCTCGACCCCGACCTTGACGAGCCCGATGCGGATACCCTCGACGACTCGTCGTCCGATTCAGTCGCCCTTCCGTCCGGACAGGACCGGTCATGAACGATCGCCACCGCGACGCCGTCATCGGCATCGCCGCCATCGCCGCCGTCGCCGCCACCGTGTCGATGCTGCTCTCCTTCGGGTCGCTCCGGGACATCGCGCGGCCGTCGAACGACCTTGTCGTACGCCTCAATCAGGCCGGCGGACTGCGCTACGGCAGCCAGATCACGTTGGACGGCGTGCCGATCGGCACGATCGCCGAGGTGGGACTCGAGATCGAGGAGGCGCTGCCGGTCCGACTGGATTGCAGGATCGACGACTGGGTCCGGATCCCGGTCGATCATCTCGTGCAGGTCGAGGCCGCGCTCATCGGCGGCGGCGCCCGTCTCTCGATCCTCTCGCTCGCCCCCGATGCGGATCGCCCGGTGTTCGCCGTCGCGGAGACACCGGTGCTCGAAGGCACGTTCCTCTCCCTCGGCGATTCGCTCTCGACGAGCCTCGATGCCCGCATGGGCCCGATCACCGAGAGCTTCGCCGAGGTCGGCGACCTCGCCCGCACCTATCGCGAGCTGGGCGAGCGACTCAACACGCTCGTCGCCGTCGGCGGTACCGAGGGTGCGGGCATCGGCGAGACGCTCGACCGCATCAACGGCACGCTCGGGCAGGCGGAGCAGGCGTTCGCGGCCGCCACGGCGTGGCTCGCCGACGAACAGCTCCGGACCGACGCCCGCGACGCCGTCTTCAAGGCGAACCTGTTCATCGAGCGTGCCACCGATGCGGCCCTCGCCGCCAGCCGACTCGCGACCACGCTCGACCAGGAGTCCCCGGTGCTCATCCAGCGTCTGGCGACCACCGCCGACGCCGTCGACGCGACGCTGGTGGAAGTGCGGGGGCTCGTCGGCATCGCGGGCCGCGGCGAGGGCACCATCGGACGGCTGCTGCAGGATCCGTCGCTGTACGAGGATCTCGACGACGCCGCGAAGCGGCTCGACGCCACGCTGGAGACGCTTCGCATCCTGATCGAGGCGATCAAGGCCGAAGGCGTCAAGGTCGAGTTCTGAGTTCGGCCGACGTCCGCCACGAGCGATCAATGAGAAGCCCCGCCGTCCGGGAGTCGGACGACGGGGCTTGTTCGTTCAGGCGCCGGTCGCTTGAAGAACCCGACCGGCAATGATCAGTGGATGATCAGTGGATGATCACTGGATGACCGACACCTCGACGCGGCGGCTCTCGGCCTTCGTGGCCTGCGGCTTCTCGGGGCCGTACGAGCCGTAGCTGATGTCGCCCTTGCTGATGCCCTGCCTCTGCAGGAACTGTCCGACCGCGAAGGCTCGGAAGAAGCCGAGGTGATAGTTCGTCGGAATCACGTTGCGACGGCTCGCGCGGATCTGATCGCTGTCGGTGAAACCATCGACGCGGATCTCGGAGCCCGGGTAGCTCTCCTTGATCTGCCGAGCGATCGTCCGGAGCGTCGCCTGGGCGTCGGGCTTCAGATCGAACTTGCCGGAATCGAAGAGCACGTCTCCCTCGATCTCGACGACCGCGCGTCCTTCGTCCTGTCGCCAGGTCGCTCCGTCGCTGTCGGCGGGGAGCGGCGGCTGGGCCTGCGCCTCGGCGAGCTTCGAGTTGGCCTCATCGAGCTGGAACTGAAGCTGGCGGGCGCGGGCTTCGGCGTCATCGAGGCCGCCGCGGGTGCGGTCGAGCTCGGACCGGAGGTCGCGGTTCTCGTCGAGCAGCGCCTGCTCGTTCATCTTCTGTCCGTTGTCGCAGCCCGCGAGGAGGGCCAGGGAGGCGAGCGGAATGAGAAGGAATCGTCCGTGCATGAGAATCTCCGATCGGTCAGGACCCGTTCGTTCGGTCCGGCGATGCGTCTGCAGCGGCCTCGGTCGTCCACGACCCCGGCCAGCGTGGTCGGAAGTGTACCGGCTCACGGATTCCCGGGCGGATGCAGCAGGAACGCCTGCCCCTGCTCGATGACCGGTCGAGCGTAGACCACCACGAGCGTCGCCATCGCCAGATGCGGGCCGTACGGGAGTTCGTGACCGCCTCGGCCACGGACCGACGCGACGAGCCGGGACACCGCGATCCAGGCGAGCGCCATGAACGGCGCGATGAAGAACACCCGGATCGGATCCACCCAGCCGAGGGCGGCCCCGACCGCGGCGAGCAGGTGCACGTCCCCCATCCCCATCGCCTCCCGTCCGAAGGCGAGCGTGCCGAGGATCCGCACGCCCCAGACCAGCGCGCCGCCGACGAGGAATCCCAGCCCGGACGCGCCGAGCACCGACAGAATCGCCGGAATCGCGGTGTCGGGTGCCATCCGGGCCCCGAGGGCACCGCCCAGCACGCCACCCATCACGACCGGGGCGAGAAAGAGCAGTTCCTTCCACATCTCGCGACGCCCGTGCGGGTAGTCCGCGAGCGGTTCGTCGTCGGTCACGAAGTCGTCGTAGTCGGCGAAACTTCGAGGAAGCCGCCCGCTCAGGAGCAGGACGTTCGCGACCGCGAGCCCCGCACCGGCGCCGAACACCACGCCGATCGTCGTCCATCCGACGCCGGGGAGCGGATGCGGAAGCAGGTTGGCCGGCGCCCGCATCGGTGCCGGCAGGATCGCCTGCAGCGCCCAGCCGCCGAAGGCCACCAGCGTCATGGTGGTGGTGATGCCGCCGGGAATCAGGAAGGTCCGCGCGTCGATGAGCGTCGCGGCCACGAGTCCGCTGACCATCGCCATGAGCACGCCGAAGGCGGGCCACGCGCCGCCGAATCCGAGCTGCCGCCACCACGATCCGCCGACCTCGCCCCAGAAGGTGGCGGGTCTTGACGCGAAGAGGATCAGGAACGTGCCGGCGAAGAGCACCGCCACCAGCAACTCGATCACCGGGTACTCGATGCTGATCGGATTCCGGCACCGCCGACACCGCCCGCGGAGCAGGAGCCAGCCGACGATCGGGAGGTTGTCGTACCACGCGAGCATCGACCCGCACATCGGGCAGCGGCTCGGGGGACTGACCACGCTCCGCCCCGCCGGAACCCGGTAGACGACCACGTTCAGAAAACTGCCGACGCATCCGCCGAACGCGAACATGAACGCCGCCGAGACGAGCTTCGGCAGCCACATGATGAACGCATCGGAGAGCATCTGGGCGAGAAGAACGGGCACGTGAACTCCCGGATGGACACGGCGAGCGGGCGAGGCCCGACTCGACTCACTCGGACTCGGCCCCGTCGTCCTGCTGATCGAGATCCACTTCGGCGATTCTCGCCGCCGCCCGATCGAGAATCGCCCGACATCGCGACAGAAGCGCGCGACCACGGTCGTACGCCTGCAGACTCTCCTCGAGCGGCACGTCGCCCTTCTCCAACTGATCGATGATCGACTCGAGCGCCTCCGCGGCGTCCTCGAAGCGGAGATCGCCGAGGTCGTCGGCGTCGGGAGTGTTCTTCGCCTTGGCCATGCCGGGACTCTAGTGGCTGGATGATTCGTCCGCCCCGTCCGCACGGGTGTCGGTCACGGTCGCCGTCACCCGGCCCTTCGCGAGCCGGGCGGTGATCGAGTCACCCGTCGCCAGCGCCGAGGCGTCGCGGACGGCACGACCCTCACCGTCGAGGACGATCGCGAAGCCCCGGTCGAGCACCGAATCGGGCCCGACGGCGCGAAGCCGAGCGTCCTGGGCGTCGAGTCGATCCCGCCAGCGTTCGAGTCGGCGAGCGAACGCCCGCTCCAATCTCCCCGCCGCGACCTCGGTCGCACGGATCGCCGCGGCGAGGCGGTGCGTCGGCGAGACCGTCGCGAGCCGCGCCGCGGCCGCATCCAGGCGCCGGGTCGGTCGTTCGAGCGTGGCGGAGACGCTTCGCACGAGTTCGTCCTGCAGATCGCCGAGTCGACGACGGTGCGGATCGAGCAGACGTTCCGGTCGCCGCAGGATCTCGTGTCGGGCCGCGGCGGCGACGCGCTGCGACGCCCGCTCCCGGGTGCGATCGACGAGCAGTCGCAACCGGTCGGCCCGCGCATCGAGGACGTCGCGATGCTCGCCCGCGTCCGGCACGAGCACCATCGCCGCCTGCGTCGGGGTCGAGGCTCGGAGATCCGCACAGAACTCGGCGATCGAGACGTCGGTCTCGTGACCGATCGCGGCGACGAGCGGTACCGGCGCGGGCCCGCCCCGGTCGTGAAGCGCGATGGCCTCGTCCCGGCTCTCGACGATCGCGGCGGCCACCGACTCCTCGTTGAAGCACCAGAGATCCTCGAGACTGCCACCGCCGCGGGTCAGGATGATGGCGTCCGCCCCGATGCGAGGCGCGAGTCGGCGGGCGGCCCGGATCGCCGCGGCGATCCGCGGCACCGCGGCCTGGCCCTGCACCGGGATCGGGACGATCTGCAGTCGGAATCCCGGCCATCGCTGCCGGGTCGTCTCCTCGACGTCGCGTCGGGCCGCACCTTCGCCGCTGGTCAGGACCAGCGCCGAGGTCGCGAAGGTCGGAAGGGCCAGCCGCCGCGACGGATCGAACCACCCGCGGGCCTCGAGTTCGGCCTTGAGTCGTTCGAACTTCTGGTGCAGATCACCGAGTCCGGCCTCGCGGAGCCGTGACACGATCAACGAGGTCTTGCCGCCCTTGGCCCAGTACTCGAGGCGTCCGGTCGCGACGACCCGCATGCCGAGGGCCGGCGTCGGGGCCCCGCGATCTGCCCGCCGACGCTGGCTGAAGTACGAACAGGGCAGTTGCGATCCGCGGTCGTCCCGCAGCGTGAAATACCAGTGATCTCGGATCGAGCAGGTGCCGACCTCGCCCTCGACCTGGATCTCCCGCCCCGCCTCGATCTCGGACAACGCCCGACTCACCCGGTCGCATGCCTCGGTGACCGTCCACGGTCGCGGCGCGTCGGCGGGGCCGCCGCCATCCCCCGGTCCATCATCGCGGACGTCGTCATGAAGCGACTGCAGGCCGCGCATCGCGTCCGTGAAGGAGAGCTGCCCGGATCCGCCGGATGGAGTGCGTCTGGCCACGTGACGTACGATACGACCTCGCGTCGGACGCGCCGACGCCTTCGTGCACGCATGCCTTCTCCCGCGACCCCGATCGATCCTGCGACCTCGATCGACGCCCTTCCCGGTGTCGGACCGAAGGTGGCCGCGTGTCTTCGCCGACTGGACATCTCGACGGTCGGCGACCTGCTCGACCACGCCCCGCTCCGCTACGAGCGCGAACACGCGGAGTCGACGATCGCCGAGGCCGACGCCGCGGTACCCGCGCTCGACGGCGCGGCGGAGAACCTCTCGGTCCGCGGGGAACTCGCCGCGATCCGGACCATCCCCGGGCGGCGATCCCGGATCGAAGCGACGCTCGATGACGGGACCGGCACCGTGCGGCTGGTCTGGTTCAACGCGGCGTGGCTCTCCCGCAAACTTCGCCCCGGCATGCCGATCGTCGTCGAGGGCCGGGCCAGCCGGTGGAAGGGCTACCTGCAGTTCACGAACCCGTCGTGGCGGGCCGCCGAAGAGGACACCGAGGATGACGACGGTCGCGAGGATCGCTGGCGACCGGTCTATCCGGCGAGCGAGGACCTTCCTTCGCGGAAGATCGAGCCGCTCGCCGCCGCCGCGCTCGATCTCGGTGGCGACGCGATCGTCGATCCGTTGCCGGCCGAGCTCCGGCATCGCCGCGCCCTGCCCGACCTCCGCGTGGCGTACGAGCACCTGCACCGCCCGCCGCAGAAGCGAGACGCCGCGGCCGGACGACGCCGACTCGCGTACGACGAACTCCTGCTCCTGCAGTTGGGCGTCATGATGAAGCGACGCCATCTGCGGGAGACGCTCTCGTCGCCGGCGCTGCCGCTTGACCCGACGATCGACGAACGCATCCGCGATCGCCTGCCGTTCTCGCTGACCGGCGATCAGGACCGCGTCTGCGCCGAGATCGCCCGCGACCTCGGGGTGTCGCGTCCGATGAACCGGCTGCTTCAAGGCGACGTGGGCAGTGGCAAGACCGCGGTCGCGGCGTACGCGATGCTGCTCGCGGCGGCGCACGGACATCAGGCGGCGCTCATGGCGCCGACCGGCATCCTCGCCGAGCAGCACCACGCCTCGCTCTCGCGGCTGCTCGCCGGTTCACGGATCGAGGTCGGCCTGCTCACCGGCTCGACGGGGACCGCCGCGAGGCGCGAGATCCTCGACCGCCTGAAGTCCGGCGATCTGGCACTCGTCGTCGGCACGCACGCCCTGCTCTCGGACGACGCGGAGTTCGCCTCGCTCGCGATCGCGGTCATCGACGAACAGCATCGTTTCGGCGTCGAGCAGCGGTCACGCCTGCGTCGCCCCGATCCGAACGGACGTGTCCCGCATGTGCTGGTCATGACCGCGACCCCGATTCCCCGGACGCTGAGCCTCACGATCTTCGGAGATCTCGACGTCTCGGTGATCCACGAGCGGCCGCCCGGCCGCAGTCCGACCGTGACGCGGGTCGTCGGCCCAGAGAAGGCGCCCGACGTCTACGGCTACCTCGCCGAACGCGTGGCGGCGGGCGAGCAGGGCTTCGTGGTGGTGCCCGCGGTCGAGGAGTCCGAGACCGGTCTCGCCGACGTCGAGGGGCATCGACGTCGGCTCGAATCAGGGCCGCTCGCGGGTTGTCGCATCGGCGTCGTGCACGGGCGACTTTCGGCCGCCGATCGGGACGCGGTCATGGACGCCTTCCGCGCCCGCGAACTCGACGTGCTCGTCGCGACGGTCGTCATCGAGGTCGGCGTCGATGTCCCGAATGCCACGATGATCGTCATCGAGCATGCCGAGCGGTTCGGACTCGCGCAGTTGCACCAGTTGCGCGGCCGCGTCGGTCGCGGTGACAAGCGCGGCGTGTGCGCGTTCATCGGCGACCCGACCACCGAGGAGGGGCGACGACGACTCGACGCGATCGGCTCGACCGACGACGGCTTCCGCATCGCCGAACTGGATCTCGAGATCCGCGGTCCGGGCGAACTGTTCGGCGCCCGACAGTCCGGCCTGCCGCCCTTCCACTTCGCGGATCTCGCCGCCGATCTCGACCTGCTCCGCATCGCCCGCGAGGACGCGTCCCGCTGGATCGAGGACGACCCGAATCTCCTCGGTCCCGACGCGACCCTCATCAGGCGCCGCCTGATGACCCGATACGGCCAGGCCCTCGGCCTCGGCGACGTCGGCTGAAGTTCCACGCAGTCAACCCATCTCTTCGTTCTGCATTCCCCGTTCTCGATTCCCCCATGCCGCTCAACCCCGACATCGTCGCCGCCTTCGAGGAGATCGCGACCCTCCTCGAACTCACCGGAGCCAACGGCTTCAAGGTGAACGCGCACGCGAAGGTCGCCCGGGTCGTCGAAGGACTCGGCCGTGATCTCGGCCCCGTCGCGACCGGCGCCGATGCCGAGAAGACGCTCGCCGCGATGGACGGAATCGGCGCGTCGAGCGCGAAGAAGATCGTCGAACTCGCGACGACCGGACGCATCGCGGAACTGGAGTCGTTGCGGGCGGAGGTGCCCGCCGGACTGCTCGAGGTCATGCGGGTGCCCGGACTCGGCCCGAAGACGGTCCGCCGGTTCTGGACCGAAGCGAACATCGAGAGCCTCGCAGACCTCGAGGCCCGGCTCGCGGACGGTTCGCTCGCGGCGCTGCCCCGCATGGGGAGGAAGACGCTCGACAACATCACCGCCTCGATCGAATTCATGAAGTCGGCGGGAGACCGCACCCGCATCGGCGACGCGATGCCGCTCGCGGAGGCGATCATCGCCGATCTGGAATCCGTGCCCGGCGTCGGCCGACTCGCCTTCGCGGGGAGTCTTCGTCGCGGCTGCGAGACGATCGGCGACATCGACATCCTCGCGACCGCGAGCGATCCCGAGGCGGTCTCCGAGGCGTTCCGCACGCGAACGGGCGTCGAACGCGTGCTCGTCGGCGGCGAGACGAAGTCCTCGGTCCGACTCGACGCGGGAATCCAGGTCGATCTGCGGGTGGTTCCCGAGTCGTCCTGGGGCGCTGCGCTGATGTACTTCACGGGCAGCAAGGCCCACAACGTCGTGCTGCGCGAGCGGGCGATCGCCCGCAAACTCCGCCTCAACGAGTACGGGCTCTTCCCCGCGGGCGACGGCGACGACGACCGGCCACCGCAGGCCCGCGGCATCGCACCGGTCGCCGCCGAGACCGAGGAGGCGATCTACGAAGCACTCGGACTGCCGTGGATTCCACCCGAGCTCCGGGAGGATCGCGGTGAATGCGACCGTCCGGTCCCGGACGATCTCGTCACCGTCGAGGCGATCCACGCCGAACTGCACGCCCACACCACCGCCAGCGACGGCAAGCTCACGATCGACGAACTCGCCACCGCCGCGAAGGCCGCGGGGCGGACGGTGCTCGCGATCACCGATCACTCGAAGTCGAGTGCGCAGGCGAACGGCCTCGACGAGGATCGACTGCGACGGCACATCGACGACGTCCGCGAGGCGAACGAACGGATCGACGGCATCACGCTTCTTGCCGGAAGCGAGGTCGACATCCTTGCCGATGGCCGTCTCGACTACGACGACGAGATCCTCGCGCTTCTCGACGTCGTGGTGGCGAGCCCGCACGTCGCCTTGCGTCAGGATCCCGAGACCGCGACGAAGCGGCTCTGCGCCGCCGCCCGTCACCCCCTCGTCTCGATCGTCGGACACCCGACCGGCCGGCTCATTCCCGATCGCAAGGGACTCGAACCCGACCTCGACGCGCTGATCGAGGCGGCGATCGGGAACGGCACGGCGCTCGAGATCAACGCCAATCCATACCGCCTCGATCTCCGCGACATCCACGCCCGACTCGCGATCGAGTCGGGTTGCCGACTCGCGATCAACACCGATGCGCACCGGGCGGAACATCTCTCATTCCTGCGCTATGGCGTGCTGACCGCGCGGCGGGCCGGCGCGACCGTCCGCGACTGCGTGAACTGCCTCTCCGAGAAGGACCTGCTGGCCTGGCTGCGACGCGGCCGGTGAGTTCCGTCATCGGAACCGCACCGGCCGCGTATCGCTCGTGACACTCTTGACGGGGAAGAGCGATCAGCCCTTCGAGTTGACCGCGTTCTTCGTGCCCTTCTTCGTGACCTCGGCTTCGCCGCTCCAGGCGTCGATGTCCTGCCGGGTGTCCACGAGGTTGAGCTGGAAGACGTAGCTCGACTGCTTCGTGCGGCCCGCGGAGGCGCGGATCTCGATGATCTTGCCGTTGAGAACGTAGTCGGGCAACCGCGGTGCATCGCGACCATCCTTGAAGTCGCGGTAGTCGGCGACCTCGGTCGATCGGCTGTCGCGGCTCGCGAAGGCGACCTTGCCCGACTGCTGCAGCGCGATCTTCA
>CAYZSH010000009.1:26753-30213 GCA_964481025.1 uncultured Isosphaeraceae bacterium | reverse complement strand
CCTCTCCGTGCACGTCCGTCAGCCGGAAATCCCGTCCCTGATACGGGAACGTCAGCCGTTCGTGATCGAAACCGAGCAGGTGCATGATCGTGGCGTTCAGGTCGTGGACATGCACCGGGTCCTTCACGATGTTGTAGCCGTAGTCGTCCGTCTCTCCATACACGGTGCCGGCCTTCACGCCGCCGCCCGCCATCCACATCGTGAAGCACCGCGGGTGATGGTCACGACCGTAGTCGTTGGCGGTCAGCTTGCCCTGTGAATACGCGGTCCGCCCGAACTCGCCGCCCCAGATGACGAGCGTGTCCTCGAGCATTCCGCGTCGTTCGAGATCGAGCACCAGCGCCGCGGATGCCTGATCGGTCTCGCGGCATTGCGTCCGGATCGCGTTCGGCAGACCGCCGTGCTGGTCCCAGCCCTGGTGATACAGCTGGATGAACCGCACGTCGCGCTCGGCGAGCCGGCGGGCGAGCAGGCAGTTGGCGGCGAACGTGCCGGGGTTCCGGGCGTCCTGTCCGTAGAGCTCGAAGGTCTCGTCCGGCTCGTCCACGAGATCCGTCACTTCGGGCACCGACATCTGCATGCGATGTGCAAGTTCGTATTGCGCGATGCGTGATCGAATGCCGTCGTCGTCCTCGCGCTCACGCTGCAGTTCGTCGAGGCGGCGGATCCCGGCCAGCATGCGTCGCCGCGAGTCGGGCGACACGCCCTCGGGATCCGCGAGATAGAGCACCGGCTCGGCCCCCGCCCGCAACTGCACGCCCTGATGCCGACTCTCGAGGAACCCGTTGCCCCAGAGCCGTGCGTACAACGGCTGCCCGCCCTTGTCCTTGGTGACGAGCACCACGAACGCGGGCAGGTCGGCGTTCATGCTGCCGAGGCCGTAACTCACCCACGCGCCCATCGACGGCCGACCCGCGATCTGCGAACCCGTCTGGAAGAAGGTGATCGCCGGATCATGGTTGATCGCCTCGGTGTGCATCGAGCGGACGACGCACAGCTTGTCGACGATCCGTGCCGTGTGCGGAAGCAGCTCGCTCACCCAGAGGCCGTTCGAGCCGTACTGCTTGAAGTCGAACTGGGCGCCCGCCAGCGGCAGCGACGATTGATTGCCGCTCATGCCGGTGAGTCGCTGGCCCTGCCGGATCGAGTCCGGGAGTTCCTGGCCGTTGCGTTCCTGAAGGAGCGGCTTGTGATCGAAGAGATCGAGCTGCGACGGGCCGCCGCTCTGCACGAGCGAGATGATCCGCTTCGCGGTCGGGGCGAAGTGCGGGCCGGCCGGGATGCCGAGCGGGCTCGCTTGTCGAGACGGCGACGCGAGGAGCGGGACGTTGCCCGCCGCGAGTGACGCGAGGGCGACGCCGCCGATGCCGCCCATGGCGCCGGTCAGAAACCGCCGACGTGTCAGCCGCATCGGATCGATGGGCATCGCGGCGTGCTCGCCGGTTCGGACGTGGATGTGGCGGGGGTCGGTCATCGTCGGGTGGTCGCCGCGTCGGTGTTCATGATCGCCGAGCACACGATCGTCATCCCGGCGACGTCGGCGTCGGGGAGTCCATCACGTCGAGGGTGTTGGCCGATGGCGGCGACGGTGGCCGCGGACTCCGCATCGCTGACGAAGGCGGCAAGCTCATCGGCGTGGAGTTGCGTCAGCACGTCCCGTTCGGCGCCGGTCGGCGGACGGCTCGTGAGTCGAAGGAACGCCGAGGCGATCGCGTCGCTCGCATCGTTCGACTCCTGAAGCACCACCTCGGCCAGCACCCGCGCGGCCTCGACGAACTGCGGATCGTTCAGCATCACGAGCGCCTGAAGCGGCGTCGCCGTCTCGCTGCGGCGGGCGACGCAGACGTCACGCTTCGCGGCGTCGAGGGTCATCATGGCGGGCGGCGGAGAGGTCCGCTTCCAGAAGGTGTAGAGGCTTCGGCGGTGCAATCCCTCGCCGCTGCTGGTCGGATACCGGCGGCCGCTCTTCTCCTGCCAGAGTCCGGCGGGCTCGTAGGGGTAGACGCTCGGACCACCGACGCGATCGACCAGAAGGCCGCCGGCGGCGAGGGCCTGATCGCGCAGCATCTCGGCGGAGAGGCGTCGCGCGGGGGCGTGCGACAGCAGGCGGTTCCGGGGGTCGACCGTGCGGGCCGCAGCCGACGGCGTTGACGACTGTCGATACGTCGCGCTGGTCACCAGTCGCCGAAGCATCGCCTTGACGTCCCATCCCGACTCGATGAAGTCGAGGGCGAGTTCGTCGAGCAGTTGGGGGTGCGATGGCCGAAGCCCCTGCACGCCGAAGTCCTCCGGCGTCGCGACCAGTCCGGTTCCGAAGGCGATCATCCAGAGTCGGTTGACCGCGACCCGTGCGGTCAGCGGGTGCCCGGGGTCGAGCATCCAATCGGCGAGACCGAGTCGGTTCCGCGGGGCGGCGGTCGGAAACGCAGGCAGGATCGCGGGCGTCGCAGGCTCGACGGATTCGCCGGGGAGGTCGTACTGACCACGCGTGAGGACGCGGGCGACCCGCGGCTCGGCGGCCTCGGCCATCGTCATGATCTCGGGCGTCGCGTCGAGGGCGGCGGCGAGTTCGCGGCGGGCGTCCCGGAGATCGGTGCGGGCCTGACGAACGTCGGGATCGAACGCGGCCGCATAGGTGGCTCGCAACTCGTCGGTCGTCGCGCTCGTCAACGCGACGCCATCGTGCAGATGCCGGATCTCAAGCGGCGTGCACGCCCGGGCGACCACGCGAAGGTCGTCGACCTCGCCGTTCTTGAAGCCACGATCGCGGAACCGCTGTCCGATCGTCATCGGCCCCGGGCCACCGCCGGTGATCGCCTTCACCAGATGATCGTGCGTGATCTCGGTCGGCCACGGCTCGCCGTTCACGAAGATCGCGAGGCCGTCGGCGCGGCTGGAACCGTCGGAGACGATGGCGACGTCGAGCCACTCGCCGACCGGAAGCGGGGCGGTCCCGCGGACCGAGATCGCATCGCCCGGCCAGAAGTGGATGAGCGAGAAGCGGGGATGCCCGTCCTCGAGCAGCAGTTCCCAGCCCTGACTGCCCGCGTCGGTCCACGCCTTCGAGCGGTGCATGACGATGGTGCGATCGGTGATCGCGGGGGCCTTGATCCGAAGTGCGATCGTGAACGGGTCGAATCGTGAGAACTCCGCGCCGGGCACACGGATCGCGTTCTCGCCGGAAAGTCGCAGGCCACCACCGGTCGAACCGTCGCAGGGTTCGGGCGATTCCTCGGTCGTCGCGGGGCGGTCGGGGTTGGCGATGTTCCCGAGCCGACCGCCGTCGAGGATCTCATCCATCGGCAGGTGCACGACGAGGTCGGGGATGACGGCCAGAGCGGGAGACGACGCGAGCCAGTCGTCGAAACGAGACGCGGCGTCGCGTTCCGCGGCGGCCACCGCGCCCTCGGCGACGGCGATCGCCGCGCGGGCGGCGTCGACCCGGGCGTCGATCTCGGGC
>CAYZSH010000009.1:0-26653 GCA_964481025.1 uncultured Isosphaeraceae bacterium | reverse complement strand
GCGGGAGTCCGGTGAGATCGAACGTCACTCGTCGGAGCAGCGTGGCCTTGTCGGCATTCGGCGCAGCTGCGAGTCCGGCGTCGGTCATCGCTGCCAGCGTCCAGCTGTCGAGCGGATCGCGGATCCACTCGGGGTTCGACACCGAGGGGCGAGCATGTCTGGTCGGCGGCGTGAACGACCAGTGCCCCTTCCACTCGGCGCCCTGCTCGATCCAGTGCCGGATGACGTCGATGTCGGCGGGGCTCAACTGATGCCGGGCATCGGGTGGGGGCATGACGCGACGCGGGTTGTGATGCGTGATCCGTGCCATCAAGGCGCTTCCGTCGGCGTCGCCGGGGATGACCACGCCGAAGTCACCGAGCAGGCCGTCCTCGGTGTCGAGTCGCAGGTCGGCTTCGCGGGCGGCGGCATCCGGGCCGTGGCATTCGTAGCAGGCACGCGAGAGGATCGGCCGGACGTCGAGATCGAAGTCCATCGCCGGTGCGTGCGTCTTCGGGGAGGCGGCGCGCTCGACGCCGTCCGCAGCGATCATCACGCCGCTCGCGAGGATCGCGCCGAGGCCGAAGCCGATGCCGAGTCTCGAGATCACGAAGGGGGCCATGCGACCCGCAGTCTACGGAGCGAACGCCTCGGGACGAAGAAGGAATCGGCGATCAGCCGCTCAACGCCCACTGGACCGACGGGATCCAGGTGCGTTCGTCGGCCGGTGCGTCGTCGTCACCGCGGCGCCGGCGTCGGGTGTCGTTGCGGGACCACGTCACCGTCCATGAGAGGCCGTCGAGTGGGTCGATGCGGACGATCGGGCCTTGGCCGCGACGGCCGGCCTTCACCGTGACCTGCGCATCGTCGAGGGTTCGGGCGACGGATTCGCGAGCCGCGTCGGACAACCAGACGATGAGCGACGCCTTGATCGCGTCGAAGTCGAACCGCCCGCGTTCGGGGAGATCGCCGCCCATCGAATCGGCCCACGCCTCCAGCGAGTCGTGCATCTTCGTCAAGTCGACCGGGGTCGCCGACTCGAACCAGGCGCGGACCTCGCGGTCGAGGGCCTCGATGCTTCGGCCGTTTGCGCCGATCGCCGCGTCGAACGCGGTCCAGGTGTCGGCCCCGCGATTGAGCGCCTTCATGAACGTGTTGATGCGGCCGCGATGTTCGCCGTCATCGGCGAAGAGCAGGAAGTGGCAGATGGCCCAGGCCTGCACGTACTGGGTGTAGCCCTCGATGTCACCGTTGCGGAGTCGCTGGTTCCATGTGGCGTCGTTCTGCACGAATTCGCCGATCGGAACCCACTTGCCGGTCTCGAAGACGGCGCGGACCTTCTGAAGGTCGTCGGCGCCGAGACCGCCGATCGTGAACTGGTCGTCGAGGAAGACGCCGTGCTCGAAAACCTCGGCGAGTCCTTCATCAAGCCAGGTCGGCATGTTCGGAATGAAGACGCTGCGGCTCGCGTGCCATGCTTCGTGCTGGATCGTCCGCCATTCGAGCCCGCGAACGAACAGCATCGTGCGACGACCGCCGTACGCGGCCATGCCCGCGGTGTTCGAGCCGTCGGCGTTGGCTTCGGTGCGGAGGATCGACAGGTAGTCGTTGCGGTCGGCCGCGTAATAAACCTCGAGTCCGTCGCTCGGGCGTCGCGTCGCCATCCCGTCGAACACGAGTTCGATCGTCGACAGCAGCCAGCGCGTCTTGTCGAAGGTCTCGCGGCTGCGCTCGGGATCGATGTCCGAAACGATCCGAAGCTTCCCCTCCTGGATCCGCCACGCCCGCTGGTGGAACGCCTGCGAAGACCCGACCGGATCCTGCACCGCCTCGCCGCCACGCTGGGCGAAGGCAGAGGTCTCCGCGAGCACTGAAGCCGCGGACACGAAAGCGAGAAGGCGAAGAAGCCGGATGACCCAACTCCCCTCCGTGGCCCTCCGTGCCCCTCCGTGCTCTCCGTGGTGATCCCCCATCACGACGTCCGCTTCTGAAACTGCTTGCGGTACATGTCGCGGATCACCTCCGCCTGCCGGGCCGTGAAGCCGTCCCGCTTGCTGGCCGCCGCCGCCTGGTCGATGCGTTCCACCCAGTCCCGCTGTGCCTCGGTCAGTTTCGGCATCACGGTGTAGAGCGCCTCGATCATGTCCGGGATGTCGCGGGCGCGACCGGCGAGGGCCTCGGCGCGACGGCGATCGAGTTCGGCGTTCGCCGCGTCCTTCTTCGCTCGGCGGTGCGCGTTGTCCTCATGCAGGCGGTACCTGCGACGATCGTCCTCGCCCAGCCGGTTGAGCACCGCGTTGCGATCGGGACGGTCGAGACCGTCGAGCCACGCGTAGCGGGCCGCGCGATCGGGCAGGCTCTTGAGATGTTCGATGAGGTCGTCGGTCGAGGACATGGTGTCGGACTCGCGGAGTGGTCGAGTCTACTCCGCGCGACTGTCGGTCAACTCCAGTTCGCGATCAGCAGTCCGAGGTCCGCGGAGTTCACGACCCCGTCACCGTTGAGGTCGGCGGGGCAGGCGCCCTTGCCGCACTTGCCCCAGGCGGCGATGAGCAGCCCGAGGTCGGCGGAGTTCACGGCGCCGTCGCCGTTGAGGTCGCCGACGAGGGCGGCGGTTCCGAGCGAGCCGTCGGTCTGGATGTTCTGGCCGTACATCCGATCGGTGCCGCCGCGATCGTCGCTCCACACCGCGACGATCTCACCGTCCGGTCGCATGGCGGTCGCGACCCGGCTCTTCTGCGACGACGCGGTCGAGACGGCGACGCCGCCCGTCACGCCGCCGGCCGAGCCGGACCAGGTCGGAGTACCGGCCTCGTCAAGACCGACCGCGTAGAGCATCTGCGGGTTCGGCAGCGTGTCGAACACCCAGAAGCCGGTGACGCCGCCACCGCTGCGGGCCTGGCATCCGGCGGCGACGATCTGCGTGCCGCCGAGCGGCAGCAGCGTGAGACCACCCGTGCCCCAGGCGCGGGTGGTGCCGGTGAACCGCTGGGCCTTCAGCGAGAACTGCGACTGCGTGGAGTTGAGCGTGGACCAGAAGCAGTAGAGGTCGCCCGTGTCGGGGTCGATGGCCGCGGCGGGGTTGACCTGATTCTCGGCGGTCGAGGTGACCGCGTACTGCGAGGTCGAGAGTCGGGCCGTGCCGTCGGCCCGGATCTGCTGGGCGAAGACGCGGAGGCTCGGCGAGGACGAGTACCACGCCGAAATGCAGCCGCCGTCGCCGTCGGGACGGATCGCGGGGCGGGCGCCGATCTGGACGGATCCGGCGGTGTAGACCGGCACGTCGTCGGCCTGCCACATCGGGGTGAGCGACGCGTCGAACTTCTGCACGCGGAGCGGGCGGGGCGAGGTGAAGCCGCCGAAGCCGACGGTCATGAGCACGCACTCGCCGGTGGCGCCGGGGGCGTCGGAAGCGACGATCGAGGTCACGGAGATGCCGGCGGCGCGGGTCATGGTGTGGCTCGCGACCACGGTGCCGTTCAGGTCGAGCTTGCGGAGTTCGACGATCGCATTCGAGGGGAACGCCGTCCACGCGACGACGACGCCGCCGTCACTGGTGGCGGCGACGCAGGGGGATGCGATCTGAGGTGAGCCGGTGGACAGCTGGACACCCGCGCCCCAGGCGAGCGTGCCGTCGGCGAGCACGCGGTTCGCCCAGACGCCGGGGCTCGACGACGAGCCGGCGCGGTACGCCAGCACCGCGGCGCCGGTCGAGTCCATGTCCATGCCGTAGTCCTGCGTCGAACTGAACGACCGGTCCGCGACGAGCACGCCGCCGGGGAAGACCGGCGTGCCGTCGGCGTCGAGTCGCTGGATGTAGACGTCGTAGCCGCCGGTGCTCGAGAAGTACGACACCCACGAACCGCCGTCCGGGGTGCGGACGAGCTTGGCCTGGACCTGATCACCCGAGGGGCCGGCCGGGGCGAGGGCTTCGTTCACGGCGGCGTCGTCCGACCACTGGGCGGTCGCGGCGGCGGTCAGGCCGAGGCACGCGACGCATGCAGCGAAGAGGAAACGCGAACCACGGGGGGAACCTGAGGTCATCTCTAACTTCCAATGGTCGGGATTCGAAGGTCCAGCCCCGAGGGTACTTTGGAGATCCGACGTCTCCTGTCAGCGATGACAGGGAATCACCGAAATCAAGCGGAGCGACCGCCGGGACTCCCCATGCCACAGGTTCTCGGGCGTCAAGAATGGGACAGGTGCATCCTCGGGATCAGCGGTCGTCCGTCGGCTCCCGCCAGAGTCGCTCGACCAGCGCCGCGCCTTCGGGATCGACCGTTCTCAGTTCGCTTCGGACGTACGGGTGGAAGTCGTTGGTGCCGAACAACGCCTCCGTCGTCTCGGCGAACCACTCCATCTGGTTCGTCAGGGCGTAGTGACGTCTCGGGGTGCCCGAGATGTGGCCGACCTCCTCGTAGACGCCGGCGTCGACCATCCGCTGCCAGCCTTCGATGATCGCCTCGTCGTCGTAGCCGAAGACCTGGTCGTGGTACCCGTGCGCGAGTTCGTGCAGCACCATCCACGGCTGGCCCTTCGTCCAGTCGAGGAACGCCTGCGCGTTGCCGATCTCGACCGAGCCTTCCTTGTCACCGTTGTAGCCGTTCGGGATGAGCCAATCCTTCGAGACGTGGTAGCACATGCACGCGGTCTTCGGCATCTCGAGCTCGGCCCAGATCTCGATCTCCCGGATCCGGTCGAGCGCGGGCTGCGGGATGACGCGGGTGATCGCGTAGAGCTGGTGGTCGAGTTCCTCGCGGGTCGCTCTCCAGAGCGACTCGTCCGCGAGCAGGGCCGGGTTCACTCGGACGGTCCAGCCCCGGATCGACTCGACGGCGTAGTCCGCAGTCGGTGTCGGTGGCGTGGTCGGTTCGGTCCCGGCGTCATCCATGAGACACGGTCCGCACCCGCATGGCGGGATTGCCGGCTCGGTGGAGGGCTGCGACAGAACGGCCGTCAAGAGCAGGGTGGCGATGGTCGGGGTCATGTCGACAGTCTCCACGGATCCGTCCGGTCTCACCAGCGGAATCCCGTCCGTTTCCCGGTACGGTTCCTCGATGCTCACCGCCATCGCCTCCCTCGTCGTGTTCGCCATCTCGCTCGCCGTCGGTCCCGCGCCTGCCGATCCGCCGACCGTGCACTCGGTCTCGGACATCAGCCAGCAGTTCAGCTTCTACATGGATGGCCGCTTCCACCGGCAGTACCTCGCCGAGGACGGACGCGACTTCCGCAACTGGGGCACGCTGCACAAGGCCGACCTCTCGAACGTCAACCTGCTGATCCTGACCGCCGGCGATCGGCATGTCCCCTACGCCGAGGCGTCGATCCGGCACGTCATGCGGTTCGTCCGCGAGGGCGGAACGCTGCTTCTGATGGGCGACGGGAGCGATCCGATGCCGCCAGGGCAGACGGTGGCGGAGGCCTTCGACGCGCGGTTCACGACCGACCGCGCGACGACGCCGCTTCGGGGCGAGGACGAACTCGCCGGTGCGGAGATCACCTTCCGCGGCGGCACCGTCCTCGACCTCGGCCGCCGTTGGGTGCCGTTGGTGGTCGATGCATCCGATCGACCCGTGCTCGCGGCTCGCAACTTCGGCAAGGGACACGTCGTCATCGGCAGCCGTGGGCTCTTCGGGAGCAAGCCCGACGCGAGCGATCCGATCAACGCCTCGTGGGTGACCCCGATGCTGGTTTCGCGAGCGGACGACAAGGAGATCGACCCGAACCGCCGGGTCCCCTCGATGAACGCCGAACTCTCCCGCGAGTTCGGCCCGCTCACCGTCGAGTTCCACGAGGGCACCGAGCCGTACGCCGAGGCGATCCACGAGGTCTTCGAGGAGGTGCGTCCGCATCTGGTCGAACTCACCGGCGTCGAACCATCGCCAGGCATGATCCGCTCGATGCTCATCCTGCCGACCGGCGGCGGTGGGTTCTCGAGCGGCGTCAAGATCGCGATCGGGGCGTGGTGGGGGAATTACCCGGAGAAGCGGTATCCGATGGTGGAACTCATCGCGCACGAGTCGGGTCACTCGTGGGTGCTGCCGCACCCGGAACCGCTCTGGAACGAGCCGATCGCGACGTGGCTCGGCATCAAGACCGGGCAGCGGATGGGCTTCCCCGAGGCCGACGAGACGCTGAACCGGCAGATCGCGAAGGCGCGTCGACACGATCCCGATCTCACGAAGGTGAACCCGCTCGCCGAGGACGCGCATCGCGACGTCGTCTGGGGCAAGTCGTACTTCGTCTTCGAGGAACTCGAACGGAAGTACGGGCCGCAGGCGATGGGGAAGTACTTCCAGACCAAGCGGGCGATTCTCGAACCGGGTCGGAGGGGCTACTCGATGGACGACTGCGTGGCGGTCTGGAGTCGGGCGGTGGGCGAGGATCTCTTCCCGTGGTTCCAATCGCTCGCGTTCGACGTGGATGCCTCGCGAACGGACATTCCGGTCACCGGCTCGGCCCTGTGACGGCCGCACCGAGGCCCCGTGACTGTGGATAAGATGACTCTGTGGTTATGGGACGCTTTGACACGCTGGGTGGCGAGGTCGTCTCATATGAACCGCCGCGACGACCCGAAGAGGGCTGTCTCGTGAGCAGGAGTGCGGCTTTCTGGCAAGAACTGGCGGAGGCAGGGCCGGTCGAGGGAGTGACCCGAGGGTGGCCCAACCGCCGTCATCCGCCGCCATCGTGCAAAGAAGATGCAAATCGGCGGATTCTGCTTGCCAAGCCGCGATCTCTTCGATGATGATCCGTCAGTCGCAGGGCCCCACCTGCGAGTTCCCCGGCACGTTCCCGCGTGTCATTCCCTCTTCCGGTTCGTTCCACAGCATCAGCGGTCGTACCAGGTCCGGGATGGATGGCCATCAAGGCCAGCACCGAGTCCGACCGCGCCGAGTTCCCGCTCAGAAGGAGTTTCCTATGCAGGTCAAGACTCTTGCCGCCGTTGCGGCGTCCGCCGGCATCGCTGCGTCGGCGTCGGCCGACCTCACCGTCTTCACGCAGTCGTCCGTGTGGGCCGCGTTCGCCGCCATGAACGGCGACGACATCGTCCTCACCGAGACGTTCGACTCCTACGGCGGCTTCTATGACAACCCGGCGAGCGGCACGCTTGGCCCGATCACCTGGTCGGCCGAGGCCGATGGTGGTCTCTTCGCCAACGGCGACTACTTCTCGACCAACAACTCCAACGTCGACCTGGTCTTCTCCTTCGACCCCGGCGTCCATGGCGTCGGCGGCAACTTCTTCGGCACCGACATCGACTTCAACGTCGTGCCGAGCCTCGTGCAGGTGAGCCTCTCCGACGGCACGAGCTACGTCTCCGCGGTCGACTCCGCGAGCCAGTTCGTCGGGTTCTACTCGACGACCTCGTTCATCAGCGAGATCGCGATCTACGCGATGGACGGCAGCGGCGACGTCTGGGCGACCGCCGACAACCTGTCGGTCGCGGTGCCCGCCCCGGGCGTCCTCGCCCTCCTCGGCGTCGCCGGCCTCGGCAGCCGTCGTCGTCGCGGCTGAACGACCACGGCCCGTAGGATCTGAAGCAATCGAAGACCGCGGCGTTCCGAACGGAACGCCGCGGTCGCTTCTTGACGTCCTCGAGACCCCCGGCGGCTCAGTCCTTGGCCGCCGCCGCAGCGCCGAGATCCCGCACGCGGATGTTCCGGACTCGCACGGTCATCGGCGGCCCCTGGTGGACCTGCAGCGCGAAGATGCCTTCAGGTGCGAAGCGAGGATCGTGATCCTCGGCGAGCATCACGCGCTCACCGTCGATCCAGTGCTCCAGCCGCCGGCCGTCGGCGATCACGCGGTACTGGTGCCAGCCCTTGGACTCGGGATCGGCGTCCACCTTCTGCAGGTGAGCCTTGAGCTCCGCGTCGGGGCGGGCGGGTTCGATCTCCCGCTTGCTGCCGTCCTCGCCGAATCGCACGGCCTGGCCGCGGCCGACCGCGATGCCGCGGCCGTAGGTCTCGTACAGGATGCCGGTGTAGGCGTGGCGGGCGTCGATGTCGGCCTGGTAGCCCGAGAGGTCGTAGCCATCACCCTGATCGGGGGGCTTCGGCGTCGAGCGATACTGCAGCCCGCTGTTGGCGCCCTCGCCCTCGAGTTTGATCTCGAAGCGGATCTCGAAGTCGCCGTAGGGCTTCGCGTGGTGGAGGTAGGTCGTGGTGGTGCAGGGGTTCTCCGGCGTCGATCGCCCGACGATGCACCCATCCTCGACCGACCAGAACCGCGGATCCCCCCGCCAGCCGTTCAAGGTGGCGCCATCGAAGAGCGGCGTCCAGACCTCGACGACCGCGTCGTGCGGAGGCGTGGCCGGCGGCTCGCCGATCGCGGGCGAGGCGAGCAGGGAGAACGCGAGGAGGAGGTGCGGGGTTGGCATAGGAGAGAATGGATAATGGAAAATGGAGAATGGTGTGGGGGGGCGCGACGTCGCCCGCCCCGCTCTCCTGCTCTCCTGCTCAACTGATCTCCTGCTCTCGCCGAAGGCGCCCCCTTGCGGGTCCTCCGCCGCAGAAGTCAAAGGTGAATCGCAGGCCGACTCCGCCGCCGTCCGAAGCGGCGGGCCCCCAAAGCCGACTCCGACCCCTAAACGCCCAACGTGATCACGAAAGCAAGGAGGACCCCTTGCGGGTCCTCCGCAGCGCTCAAAAAAACGGCACGACCGCGGGGAAAGCGGTCGTGCCATTCTCCTTGGGCCCGCAAGAGAGAGAGAACAGGCCCGATGAGATGGGGTGTCGACCGGCAAGAGAGAGAGAGAGAAACCGGCCGACGGGAGCAATTCCGAGGGTAGCAAGTCGATCTCGGGGATCAACGCTCAACTTCCGGTTGTCGAGGCGGAATCGGGCGTCCTTCGCGCTTTCTCGGACCTGAAACTAGGCTGATCGTCTTCAAGGAGCCGTTCATGACCCCGCCGCCCGCCAAGCCGGCCACCATCGACGCCTATCTCGCGGCCCTTCCCGCCGATCGCCGGGAGGCGCTCGACGCCCTGCGGGCCGTCATCAATCGGAATCTCCCCAAGGGCTACGAGGAGGGCATGCAGTACGGCATGCCCGCGTGGTTCGTGCCTCACTCGGCGTATCCCGCGGGGTATCACTGCGATCCGAGCCAACCGCTTCCGTTCGTGAGCATCGCCAGCCAGAAGAGCCACATCGGGCTCTACCTCTTCTGCCTCTACATGAACCCCGAGCTCATGTCGTGGTTCGAGGGCGAGTGGCGGAAGACGGGCAGTCGGTGGGATGCGGGCAAGTCGTGCGTTCGCGCGAAGAAGCTCGCGGACATCCCGATCGAACTCGTCGGCAAGGTGGTGAAGAAGGTTCCGGTCAAGACCTTCGTGGCAAGCTACGAAGCCGGCCTGCCCGCAGCGGTGCGGAAGAAGCGCGGGCTCGACTGACCGACCACTCGTCCGATCAGACGTTGCTCCGGCCCGCCTCGAACTCGGCGACGAGTTCCGCGTACGCCTCGGCCCGGCCGATCGCGGAGGTGTTGATCGGCTTGCGGACCTGCTGTTCGGAAAGGGTCGGAATGAAGCGGGCACCGCGGGCATCGCGGGCCGCGGTCTCGGGCCGGAGGCACGTCTCGTCCATCGGGAGACCGCACGCCTCGAGAATCCCGGGCACGACGTCGGCCGGTGACTTCGCCAGCGACTCGTAGGACACCGTGAGCATCGGGTTCGGCAGCACGCTCTTCCAGTGGGCGGTGAGCCGTTCGTGGAGGGCGGTCATGACGCCGATCCAGTGCATCCGACTCGTCCACGACATCCGGATCGGATCGAACGTGTTCGCCCAGATCGACATCGCGGTGTCCGCGCCTCGGCGGTCGGTGAAGAGGATCGTCGCCTTCGGGAAAAGCAGCCCGATGGCGCCCGCCTCGCGGGGGAGCATGAGGCTCTTGTTCGCGATGCGTTCCCGGCGGCCGGCCAGTGCCTGAATGCCGCGAAGGTAGTCGGTGCGGATGCGTTCGAGCGTGTCGTCGTCGCGCTCCGCGAGTTGCAGCACGGTGTCGGCGCCGCTCGTGCCGAGCCGCGTCTCGAGGATCTCGTCGAGGAGCGTGCTCTCGCCGATGCCATGCGCGTCGGGATGCGCACCGACCACCCGCTCGAGCAGCGACGTGCCGCTGCGGGCGAGTCCGAGGATGAAGACGGGTTGCCGACTCTCGGACGCCTTGGTCGCGCGTCGATCAGCAAACACCGATGCCGGGTACGCCCCGATCAGCTGGTCGACCAGCGTGGCAGCGGCGGCGGTGTCGAACGGAGCGTCGATCACCGCGTTCATCGCCCGCCAGGCGTCGGCGGCTTCGGAGGGGCGACCGGACTTCTCAAGCACCCGGCCGAGCGACGACCAGACCGGCCGTGTCACGATCGGCGGTGAGGAACGGCCGGGGCCGTCGAGGAACGCTCGGGCGGCGCGGATCGCCTCTTCCAGGTCGCCGACCTCGATGCACGCATCGACGTAGCTCAGGATCGCGTTGTCGGGAAGCGGGCCGCGGGCGGCGGCTTCTCGAAGGAAGGCGACGCATTCGTCGTGTCGATTCGCGTAGACGAGTGCCTCGGCGAACATCCCGGCGACGTGCGGGTCGCGCGGTGCGAGTTCACGGGCCTTGCGGACGGCCGCGAGGGCGTCGTCGAAGCGGCCGAGTCCGAGCATCACGGTCGAGGCGTTCAGCAGCACGCTCGGATCCCGCGGGGCGAGCTTCCGGGCCTTCTCGATGGCCTGCGTCGCATCGTTCCACCGCATCGACCGGGCGCACGACAGCGCAAGGATCCGCAGGGCGGGAATGTTCCGGGCGTCCTTCTTCAAGATCTCACGGCATGCAGCTTCCGCCTCGGCGGCCCGCCCCGACTCGTAGAGCTGGGCGGCGTGCTGGATTCGGGCCTGAAGGTCGACTGGTGGCATTGGGGTCTGAGAGCAGGAGATCAGGAGAGCAGGAGATCAGGAGAGTAGGAGGGTATCGAGCAGGCTGCGGGGGGTGGTCATTGGGACGGGGCGGCGGTCTCGGCGTGGCACACGCTGCAGTCGCCGAGCATCGACTCAAGCTCGCGGGAGAGAAGATCGATGCTCGCCCGGGGAAGCCCGGCGGCATCGACGGCCTCCCACGCGGCCTCCGCGTGCCCGTCCACGCACCACTGGGCGAGCATAGAGAGTGCATCGGCGCATTCACAGACGGGAAGATCTTCGAACGGGGCGTCGCCAAGGCATGCCATGATCGCCTCGACCGTGGCGGCGAGATCGCCAGCCGTCGGTGCGGCGGTCGGTTCCATCGGGAGACCTTCCGGATGATCGCCGGTCAGGTCGATCCATCGGTGCACGTCGACCATGATCGATGAGGCACCGCAGTCGAAGAGCATCGCCACGAATTCCGCCCGCGGACGTTCCGCCGCTGTGGCGTCGGGAAGGATCATGGCGGTGTCGCGCGTTCCGAGCACCAACCGGGGCCGGTCGTCATCGAGCCGCCACCACTCGAGGAGCCCCCTCGGGAAGGCGGTGCCGCCGTGCGACGACGCCAGTTCGATCAGGGGGACATCGACGTCGAGTCCGTCCACCCAGGTCGCCGAGTCGAGCATGCCTTGCGAGAGCTGCATGATCGGATGGTCGTCCTGGCAGATCAGGATGGCCGAGGCGTCGGGCGTCGGATCGGCGAGGCCGGGACCAAGGTCCACCGTGTGCATCTCGACGATCGACCAGCGACCGCGGTGGTCCGCCGGCTCGAGCAGCAGCACCTCGATGTTCGACCCGTTCCGTCGACTCGGCCGCGCACACCAGACGGTCGGCTCGTCGTCGAGGGAGGGAAAGGGGGCGGGAAGGACTCCTGCCGGGAGTTCCGGCCACCAGTCGCCGGGCGTGCGGGCGATCACGCTCGCGTCGAGGAACCCATCTCGGATGTCGGGCGTGACAGCGGGGACGGGCGTTTCCGGGAATCGCTCGCGCAGCCGGTTCAGCGCTTCCGGGCTTGCGAGCAACGCCGGCGCGTCGACCGATGCCGCAGCAAGGAGCACCGTGACGGGGTCGGAATGCCGCGACCCGACCGCGACCAGATTCCGCTCACGCAGGGCGTCTTCGGTCCGCGGATCGTCCGCCGCGCGATCGCACGACGTCACGACGAGGCAGCAACTCGAAAGAATCGACCGAATCGACCTCGCCATCACGCTCATGACATCACCCTTCCTGAGTCTTCCATCGAATCCCGCTGTTTCCCCGTTGCGGTCGGCGGATCTTCTCCATTAGTGTCGGCGGCGTCGATTCGACAACCCCCATTCGTCCGTTTGGAACCATGCATGACCGCCCTTGATCCCGCTCGTGCCGCCGACGCCGCCCATCGCCCCGTTCATGTGGGAGCCGGTCGCCTCATCGACCAGCCCGTCCACTACCCGTGCGAGAAGATCCCGACCTTCGTGTTCGAGCGGGCCGCGGACGTCAGCCGGACCGTCGCCCGCGAGATCGCGGACCTGATCCGCGCGAAGCAGGCCGCGGGCGAAGCGTGCGTGCTGGGTCTCGCGACCGGTTCGACGCCGACCCACGTCTACGGCGAACTCGTGCGGATGCACCGCGAGGAGGGGCTCTCCTTCGCGAACGTCACGACCTTCAACCTCGACGAGTACTGGCCGATGGACCCGCAGGCCCTGCAGTCCTACCGCCGGTTCATGAACGAGCACCTCTTCGACCACATCGACATCGACCCCGCCCGAACCCACGTGCCCGACGGCACGATCGCGGGCGAGGAGGTCCGGGCGTACTGCGAGGCGTACGAGAAGGCCATCCGCGACGCGGGCGGCATCGACCTGCAGCTGCTCGGTCTCGGTCGGACCGGTCACATCGGCTTCAACGAGCCCGGCTCGGGCATCGACAGCCGGACCCGTCTCATCCACCTCGATCAGGTGACCCGCAAGGACGCCGCCAGCGACTTCTTCGGCGAGGAGAACGTGCCGACCCGCGCGATCACCATGGGCGTCGGTTCGATCCTCGATGCCCGTCGCGTGGTGATGATGGCCTTCGGTGAAGGCAAGAGCGCGGTCGCCGCGAAGGCGATCGAAGGCGAGATCACCGAGACGATCGCCGCGTCGTTCCTGCAGCGGCACCCCAACGCCGCCACGTTCCTCGACGAGGGCGCCGCGGCGCACCTGACCCGTGGCGCGACGCCGTGGTCACTCGTGCCGGCGGGCACGTTCGAGTGGACCGATCGACTCGTTCGCAAGGCGGTCATCTGGCTCGCCCGCACGGTCGAGAAGCCGATCCTCAAGCTGCACCCCGAGGACTACAACGAACACGGCCTGCAGGACCTGCTCGCCGAACGCGGCAGCGCGTACGACATCAACCTCGAGGTCTTTCGCGCGGTGCAGCGATCGATCACCGGCTGGCCGGGCGGCAAGCCCGCGGGTCGCAAGCGTTCGGGCGACATCGATCGTCCCGGCGACGAGGTCTTCCCCAAGCGGGTGCTCATCTTCAGTCCGCATCCCGACGACGACGTCATCTCGATGGGTGGCACCCTGCTGCGACTCGTCGATCAGGGCCATGAAGTCCACGTCGCGTACCAGACCTCGGGCAACATCGCGGTCTTCGACAGCGAGGCGCTTCGCTTCGCTGACTTCGTGGCGCACTTCAACGGCATGTTCGGCTTCGGCGCCGCCGAGGCTCAGGCGATGGAGACCCGGATCGCCGACGCCCTGCGTCGCAAGTCACCGGGCGAAGTGGACATCCCCGAGGTCCAGCAGATCAAGGGACTCATCCGTCGGATCGAGGCGACCGACGCGGGTCGCTCGTGCGGCGTCCCCGACGAGAACCTGCACTTCCTCGACATGCCGTTCTACGAGACCGGCCGCGTCACCAAGAAGCCGCTCGGTCAGGAGGACGTCGACATCGTCGCGAACCTCCTTCGTACCGTGAAGCCGCACCAGGTCTACGCCGCGGGCGATCTCTCCGATCCGCATGGCACGCACCGGACCTGCCTGGCCGCCGTCTATCGCGGCATGCTCGCGGTGGCCGAGGATGACTGGGCCAGGCACTGCGCTCTCTGGCTCTACCGCGGCGCGTGGCAGGAGTGGGCGATCGAGCAGTTCGAGATGGCGGTCCCGTTGTCGCCCGAGGAGCTTCGTCGCAAGATCACCGCGATCTTCAAGCATCAGTCTCAGAAGGACAAGGCGCTCTTCCCCGGTCCCGATGACCGTGAGTTCTGGCAGCGGGCCGAACAGCGGAACCGTGGCACGGCGCAGGCGCTCGACCGGCTCGGCTTCGCCGAGTACGAAGCGGTCGAGGCGTTCGTGCAGTGGGACGGGCGTCCGCTCGACTGATGCCTGCCGCCGTCCGAACCGCCGAGCACGCGGCGCCGCCGCGCGACAACGTCGAACCCCCGGCCCTGCTGGTGTCGGGGGTGCGGCGCGCCTTCGGAGCGCTGCAGGCGCTCGACGGGGTGGACCTGTCACTGTCGACCGGTGAGTGGACGGCGCTGCTCGGTCCCAACGGCGCGGGCAAGACCACGCTCATGCGGATCGTCGCGGGACTGCTCCGCGAGGACGCCGGCATCGTCTCGGCGTTCGGTCGCGGACGTCCGGGCGCCCGCGATCTCGGGTTCGTGCCGCAGCGGATCGCCCTGCACGACAGCCTGACCGCCCGCGAGCATCTCGAACTGCACTGCGATCTCGTCGGGGTGGCGCGTGCCGATCGCGCCGATCGCATCGCGTGGGCGCTCGACTTCAGTCAGCTCGGTGAACGGGCGGACGACCTGGTCGGTCGATACTCCGGTGGCATGCAGCGGCGGCTCAATCTCGCGGTGAGCGTGCTGCACAAGCCGCGACTGCTGCTGCTCGACGAACCGACCGAAGGCGTCGATCCGCAGGCGCGGGCGGCGATCTGGCGGATGATCGGCGAACTGCGATCGTCGGGGACCACGATCCTGCACGCGACGCACCTCATCGAGGAGGCCGAGTCACTCGTCGATTCGGTCGTCATCATCGACCACGGGCGCGTGGTCGCCCGCGGCGAGGCGGCGTCGCTTGCCAGCGATCTCGGGATCCCCCGATACGAACTGCAGGCGCGTCCGCGTGCCGAAGTCGCGGCCGACTTCGCGCCCCCGATCGGCACGTGGGACGGTCGGACGATCCGGGTGCCGCTGCCGGAACTCGGGGAAGGACTCGCGGTCGCGATCGCGGCGCTCGAGTCGATGCCGGGTGGCGTCGAGGGCGTGCGGCTTCGCGAGGCGAGTCTCGAGGAGGCGTTCCTTCGCTTGACCGGTCGGGAGTTGCGGGAATGAGCGTGGTGGCGCCGACCGCGCCGGAACCGCCCGCGAACTCGGTCGATCCCGAGGTCATGGCGATCTACGGGCGAAGTGCGAACCGCTACGACCGCGTCAACGCGGTCGCGAGTTTCGGCACGAGCACCTGGTACCGACGGCGGACGGTGCTCTCGCTCGAGCTCGCGCCCGACGCGACGCTGGTGGACGTCGGCTGCGGCACCGGGATGCTCGCACTCGCGGCCCAGCGATACCTGCCCGAGTCGCCGTCGATCGTCGCGGTCGATCCGTGCCCGGAGATGCGTGCGCTCGCGACGGCCGCGGGGGTTCGCGACGTGCGTGACGGCACCTTCGCGTCGATTCCGGTCGAGGACGCAAGTCGGGATGCGGTCGTCAGCGGATACGCGATCCGCTACGCGACCGATCTCGACGCGGCGTTCCGCGAGGTTCACCGCGTCCTTCGGCCCGGCGGTCGGATGGTCGTTCTGGAGATGATCGCGCCGCGGCCGGGCTGGCGACGGTCGCTGATCGCCCGGGGGATCCGGGACGTGGGGGCCCCGGTGCTCGGCCTGTTCTGCGGCTCCGGTGCGGTGCGGGATCTGATGCGGCACTTCTGGGACTCGGTATCCTCCTTCGATTCCCCCGACGTCGTGACCGATCGCCTGCGGGCCTGCGGTTTCGACGAGGTCGAGTACCGCCATGTGGGCGGCCTTCTCGGAGAGTTTCGTGCGACCCGACCAGCTTCCGAAGCGTGAGACGACGGCCGCCGCGGCCGCGCTGCTGACGGTCCTGATCGGCGGCTGCGCGACCTCACCGGCGACGACGGGGGACGATGCCGGGATCGCCGTCGATCCCGGCGCGGTGTCCGAGGCCACGCCGACTCGTCTCGTCGTCGAGCTCGAGACCGCGGACTGGGCCGACGAGGTGTGCTACGTCGCGCTCTTCCAGGATCGCGACGGATGGCTCGAGAGCGAAGGCTGGCTCGTCGGTCAGACCGTGCCGGTCACGCCGCCTGTCACGACCGTGATCTTCGACGACGTGCCCGCGGTGCCGACCGCGGTGTCGGCGTTCATCGATCTCGCCCGCGACGAGAACCTCACCCGCAACGGCCTGGGCATCCCGGTCGAGCCGTGGGGCTTCTCGAACGACCTGTCGGTGCTCTTCGGGAAGCCCTCTTTCCGCTCGGCGATGGTGAATCTCAAGTCGCCGGAGACCGTGGTGCGTTTCGCGATCGGCACCAGTCTCGATCGGTCCACGATTCGTCGTGCCCGGCGTGAGGCGGAGGCGGCGAGCCGGGAGTCGTCGTGAACCGGTCGAGCGATGCCGCGGGATTCGGGGTTCCGGCGCCGTGGCTGATCCGGGCCAGTGCGGGAGCGTTGCTTCGGTTCCTGCACGGCGTCGGGCAGATCGTCTGTCGGGTGCCGATCGAGGCCGAGGGTTTCGAACTCGTGGATTCGACCACGCCGTCGATCGTGGTCGCCAATCATCACAGCCTCGTCGACACGCCCGTCGTCTTCATGGCGTTGTCCGGAGCGCGGCGGCGGCGCACCGCGACGGTCGGCGGACTCGACTACTTCGCGGCCCGGTCCGAACAGCCGTGGCACGAGCGGATCTTCCGGCGGCTGGTGATCGGCTTCATCCGCGGCTCGATGAACGTCCTGCTCATCGATCGCGAGGGCGGCGAGTATTCGCACATCGATCGCATCGACGCGATGCTCTCCGCCGGCTGGAGTCTCGTCATCTTCCCCGAGGCCACGCGTTCGCGGACCGGGCGGATGGGACGGTTCCGTCACGGTGCCGCCGAACTCGCCCGTCGTCACGGGCTTCCGGTGCTGCCGGTGCACATCGACGGGACGCAGCGGGTGCTGCCCCCGGGCGTGCGATGGCCGAAGCCCTCGACCATTCGGCTGCGTGCGGGCGAGCCGCTGCACGTCGGCCCCGATGAATCGATCAGCGACTTCACGAGACGGCTCCGGGCCGCGGTCGAGGCGCTGGGGGACGCGAATCCGGTCGCCGCGACCGACACCGCGGAGCCGTCCGACATGGTGGAGTCCGCTGGATGACCGGCACCTCGCGAGTGACATCGCCTTCCGGCCGACGGGTGGGCCTCGGCGAGCGCCTCTCGGTGGCGACGCTCCTGCGCGGCTATCACGTCGCGCCGCGGGTGGTGCATCGGATTCGACCGCGTCTCGTCGAAGCGACGTGGAACCGGGCCGCACCGTGGCGCGAGGCGCTTCGCGAGAACGGTCGCATCATCCTCGGCCCCGACGCGACCGAGACCGAGATCGACGACTACGGCCGGGGCGTGCTCGAGAACATGCAGCGGTACATGGAGGGGCTCGTGGTCGCGGCCACCACGCCGGTCAGTGCGCTGCTCGAGCGCCTCTCGCTGGTCGAAGGGCTCGACGAGTTTCGTGAGCTCTTCCAGCATGGGCGTGACCGAGGGATCGTCCTGCTGTCGATGCACATGGGCGAGTTCGAGCCCGCCGCCGCGTACATCGGTCGGCGGGTGCCGATCCACGTGCTCTATCACCGGGATCCGATCGCGACGCTCGAGGGTTACCGTCGCCGGGCGCGTCAGCGACTCGGCGTCGTGGAGCACGCGGTCGATGCCGGGCTCGGCACCTGGGCCGAACTTCGCGACGCCCTCGGCCGTGGCGAGGCGGTGGCGCTGCTCGGCGATCGGGTCCAGCCCGGACAGATCGGCACGCCGGTCGAGGTGTTCGGACGTCCGATGGAACTGCCGATCGGTCCCTTCAAACTCGCGGAGTCGTGCGGCTCGGTGGTGGTTCCGGTCTTCAACTGGCGATGTGACGACGGCACGCTCGCGATGCGGATGTGCGAGCCGCTCGATCTCGCGGGCGGCGATCTGCGTCGCGACCCCTCGGACCACCCCGCGGTCCGTCGCTGGGCGTCGCTGGTCGAGTCGATGATCGCGGCGCACCCGACGCAGTGGCTCAACGTCTATCCGGTGTGGCGTGGTGGAGCGTCGTCGACCGAGGCCCGCACGCATCCTGACGATCGGAGCGCGGCATGAAGCGGTTGGCGCTCCTGCGGATGGCGTGGCTCACGCTCCGGCGAGACCGCCTGGGTCTCGCGCTGTACGCCGCGGTGCCGATCATCTTCCTCTCGATCTTCGCGACGGTCTTCCAGGGCTTCGGCCGACACGGCGAGAACCGCGTGCGGATCGCGGTGCTCGACCTCGATCGCACCGACGCGAGCGCCCGGCTGATCGACGCGGCCCGCGCGGGCACTGATCGAATCCAGCTCGAGTCGCTGGAGGGCGAGGTCGCCGACGTGCTCGACGGCGTGGTCGCCTCGGGGGTGTATCCCGCGGGCGTCCTCATCCCGGCCGGGTTCGGGGCGGCGCTCGCCGAACCGGCCTCGTCGATCCCGTCGCTGGTGGTCCGGTTCGATCCGGCGAATCCGATCGCGCCGGAATTCGCACAGGGCGTGCTTTCCGGGGCGACGTGGAGCGGTCTCTCGGCGGAGCTTCTCGGGCGGCAGATCCGCGTGCTCGAACTGGCGGCCGGACCGCTGACCGATCGCCAGCGGATGGTGCTGGCGGGTCTCGAGTCGGCCCGAGCGGACGCCGACGGCGCGGCCGCGGCGACGGTGGGGCGGATCGCCGAGGCGGCAAGGGTTCCGATCGACTCGGACCCGGTCGAGATCGGGCAGGGGGCGCCTTCGCTCGTGACGTACTACACCGCCGCGATCGGCGTCATGTTCATGCTGTTCAGCGCGCTGTCGACGACCGGATGGCTGCTTGAGGAGCACGAGCGCGGCATCCTCGATCGACTCCGGGCGTCCGGCATCGGGCCGTGGTCGGTGATCCTCAACCGCTTCCTCTTCGCGGTGCTCGTCGGCTCGGTGCAGATCGCGGTGATGCTGGCCTGGGCCGCGGCGGTCTTCGGCGTGCGGTTCTTCTCGATCCGGCAAGTGATCTCGCTCGGGATTCTGGTTCCCTCGGTGGCGGCGGCGGCGGCCGGTCTCGGCCTCCTGATCACCGGGCTCGCCCGGACCCGGCGACAGCAGACCACGATCGGCACCATCACGGTGCTCATCCTGAGCGCGGTCGGCGGCAGCATGATCCCGAGCTTCATGATGCCTCCGTCCCTGCAGGCGATCGGCGACTGGGCGTTCAACGCCCGGGCCATCGCCGCCATGCAGCAGGTACTCTGGTACACGACCCCGACGGACACCACCGCGTCGATGCTGATCCGCATCGGGCCCGCCCTCGGGCTCATCGCGATCACCACCGTCGCGTGCCTCGTCGGGGCCAGAATCCTCGTCGCCCGTTGGCGTTGAACAGCCGTCATCCTCAGTCCGGATCGTCCTTCCCCATGTCCGACACCTCCGCCGAGCTCTTCGACGTCGTCTGCGACGTGCTTCGCACCGATCTCAAGCTCGGGGCCGTCGAACTGACACCGGAGACGCCGCTGGTCGGTGACGAGCTCGGTCTGGATTCGCTCGATCTGCTCATGGTCGTGACCGGCACCGAGAAGCGGCTCGGGATCAAGATCCCGAACGACCGACTCGGTCGCGACACCATGGGCACGGTCGGCGCGTTCGTCGACTTCGTGGCCGGACTCCGCGACGGAGCCTGATCGGATGGACGACCTCGCCGCCCGCGCGCTCGATGGGCTCCCCCACCGGGCGCCGTTCCGTTTCCTCGACGCGATCGAGGAGATCGCCGACGACCGCGGTCGCGGGGTCTGGCACGTCCGAGGTGACGAGGACTTCCTGCGAGGTCACTTTCCGGGAAGACCATTGGTGCCCGGCGTGCTCATCACCGAGGCCGCCGCGCAACTCGGCGGCGCCGTCGCACATCACGCGGCGACGGTGCGGGGTGAGGCGGGAAGTGGGGCGGGGATGCTGGTCCTCAGCGAGGCGAGGTTCAAGCGTCCGGTCGAGCCACCCGCGTCGATCGAACTGGAGGTGGTGCTTGACCGCGTCATGGGCACGATCCATCGCTTCGACTTCACCGCGCGGGTGAACGATGCCGTCGTCGCGCTCGGTGCGGTCGCGGTCAGTCTCGCCCCGCCGGAGCCCGGCCAGTGACGCTTCCGACCATCGCCATCACCGGTGCGGGAACGTGCTGCTCGCTCGGCGAGGGCCGTCACGCGATCCTCGATGCGATGCTTGCAGGCGAGGTTGCGATCGACGAGGCCCCGGCGATCGAAGGCCGTTTCGCCCCGGACGATTCCGGCCGGACCCCCCCGATCCGCGCGGCGCAGGCCAACGAGTCGGCCCCGGCGATCGGTGACGCGAGCGATCGGTCGGAGCGACTGCTGCGACGCACCGTCGAGGCGGCACTCTCCGAGGCGGGTCTGGATCGTGCGACGCTCGACGCGATGCGGCGCGCCGGCCGTCGGGTCGAATCGATCTTCGGGACCACCCTCGGCGGCATGCGGCATCTCGGCCGGGCGATGCGGACCGACGATCTTGACGAGTACCGGCGCACCACGACCGCGACGGTGGTTCGCGACGTGCTCGCGGACACCGGTCTTCCCTGGGGCGGGCCGACGATCTCCGCGGCGTGCGCTTCGGGCGTGAGCGCCGTCGCGCTCGGGGCCACCGCGTTGCTCCTCGGCGAGGCGGACCTCGTGGTCGCGATCGCGTACGACCCGATCAGCGAGTTCGCGTTCGCGGGATTCACGTGTCTGCGGCTGGTCGCTCCCGGACCGCTTCGGCCGTTCGACGCGGCCCGCGAGGGCATGCGGGTCGGCGAGGGTTACGGCGTCTTCGTGCTGGAACGATCCGACGACGCCGCCGCTCGACGGGCGACGACCATCGGTCGCGTGCTCGGCTGGGGCGGCGCGAGTGACGCGCATCATCTCACCCAACCGGTGCCCGACGGCCGCGGCGCGGGGCGGGCGATTCTTGAGGCAACGGTCGCGCTGCGGGACGCCGGCCGCCTTCCCGGACTCATCGCGGCGCACGCGACCTCGACCCCGGCCAACGACACCGCCGAACATGCGGCCTTCCGCCACGCGTTCGGCCACGACCTCGCCACGATCCCGGTGACCGCGCTCAAGAGTCGCATCGGTCACACGCTCGGGGCGGCTGGCGCCGTCGAACTCGCGGTGGTGCTCGCGGCGATGGAGCGCGGACGACTGCCCGCGACCGCCAACAGCACCCCGGATCGTGCGTCGTTTCCGGAACTCGACCTCGTCATCGACACCCCGCGAGCGATCGACGCGGCGCATGCGGTGGTGGTGTCGCTCGGTTTCGGCGGCGCGGACGCCGCGATCGCGGTCGAGCGCGGTGATGTCGCACCGATCGTCGCGCCGAAGCCGCCGGTGCGTTCCGGCGACGACATCGTCGTGACCGGCGCGTCGATGCTGATTCCCGCGGCGGGCGTTCTCGAACTCGATCCGAACGCACTCGACGGACTCGACGACGCTCGGGCGGTGAGGCGGCTCGCGCGGTTCGCGCGTCTGGTCCGCGCGGCCGGCATCCTCGCGGTCCGCGACGCGGCACTCGACGAGACGGCGATCCGCCAAGCCTCGGCGTTCGTCGGGACGCGTTTCGGTGCGGCGGCGTACACGCTCGACTACTACGACGAACTCATCCGCGACGGACTCGGGGCGGGAAACCCGCTGCACTTCGCGGAGAGCGTGCCGAACATCGGGAGCGCGCAACTCAGTCTGGGTCTCGGGATCCAGGGCACGACGCTTTCGGTCTCGGGATCGATGCTCTCTGGCATCGAGGCGCTGCATCTGGCTCGCCGTCATCTCGTCTCGGGTCAGGCGGACCGCGCGATCGTGGTGGTCGCCGAGGAATCGCATGCCCGCGTGGCGGACGTGCTGCGACGACTCGGGCTGCTCGACGACCGTGGGCTCGCCGAGGGCGCTGGCGCAATCGTGCTGGAGCGGGCATCGGTCGCGGCGGCCCGCGGGGCACGAGTGCGCGGGCGGCTGACCGATACGGCGCTCGCGTGGCCTGACCGAGCAGGGCTGGAGGGTGTTCGAGGCGTGGTCCGATCCGCTGCCGGGGTCGATGACGGCGACATCGCCGACCGGGCGGTCATGATTCCGGATCCTCGATCGACCGTCGGTCGCCTCGTCCGTTCGCTGCTTCCCCGCACTGATCGCGCGGGGCTCATCGGTGTCCCCGACGACGTCGAGCGGCAGTCGTTGGCCCCGATCCGACCGATGCTCGAGCGTCTGCTCGATCCCGATGGTCTCGCAGGGCCGACCCGGTCGGTCTGGCTCGATCCGACCGGTGCCGCAGGGAGTTTCGGGATCGCTCCGGTATCATTCGACGGATGATGATGTTCGAGTTCGATTCCCCTGGCATGGTCGGGGCCGAGCCTTCGTCCGCACCGGCAAGCGGGTCGGCCGACGAGGATCGGTCCAGCGTGTCGCGGTCCGCGGTCCCGCGGGGAACGGTCTCGAACTGGGCGGCGACGGGTCGCATGTCGGACCTGCCGGGCTGGTTGTCGCGGCGGATCGACAGTGCGGGCCCCGAGTCCAGCGAGACGAGGTTCGACGTCGAACTCACGGAACGTGCCTGTGGTCTGGGTCACGTGCGGACGATGGTGGTGCGGAACGCCGCCCGACTCGCGGACGCGGCGTTCGAGGACGCGGTGCGGCGTGGGTACGGCGCGCTTCTGGAAGGTCTCGAACCGACTCGCCTCCTGCGGGCGTGGAACTTCATTCCGCGGATCGAGGCGGATGCCGACGACGGCGTGCGCGACCGGTACATGGTCTTCAATGCGGGACGTCATCACGGCTTCGCCGACGCGTTCGGTCACCTCGACTGGTTCCCCGCCGCCTCCGGGGTCGGGCACGCCGGCGAGTCGGTCGTGGTGCATCTCCTGCACGGCGACGCCGAGGTCGAGCCGATCGACAATCCGCGGCAGGTCCCGCCCGAGGCGTACTCCGCCCGATTCGGTCATCCGACGCCGGTCTTCGCCCGCGCCGCCCGGGTGCGGTGGCACGATCGCGACGGGCTGCTGGTGAGCGGCACCGCGAGCGTGGTCGGCGAGGACTCGCATCACGATCGCTTCGAGCATCAGCTCGACGAGACCCTTCGCAATCTGGAGGTCGTCGTCGATCGCGGCTGGTCCGGCGCCACCCCCGCGGACCTCGATGACTGGCTCGTGTACCTGCCGGATCCCGTGCATGCGGATCGGGTGCGGGCCGCGATCGCGGCTCGCTGGCCCGATCGGTCGCCGACGATCGTGTGCCGCGGGCAGCGGCTGTGTCGACGTGAACTGCAGGTCGAGATCGAGTGCGCCGGTTTCCGGTCGCCGAAGGACGCCGAACGATGATCACCACCCCGACGAGCGAGCGACGGTGCGACGTCGTCATCATCGGCGCCGGTCCGTCCGGCAGCATCGCCGCGATCGAACTCGCGCGGGCCGGGCTCGACGTGGTGGTGGTGGACCGCAGCGAGTTTCCGCGATTCCGCATCGGCGAGTCGATGCTCCCGTACGCGCAGCGGCTGCTGGAGGATCTCGACCTCATGGACCGCGTCCGCGCGCTGCCGCACGTGGTCAAGAAGGGACTGGAGATCGAGTTCGGCGACGGTCGCCGCGAGGCCGCGGGGATCCCGTTCGCCGAGATGATCGGGAGCGGGCTCAAGCAGACGTTCAACATCCGCCGGTCGATCTTCGATCGCATGCTCGCCGACACCGCGGCCGAGTTCGGTGCCGAATATCGGTTCGGCGAGTCGGTCGCGGGCTTCGACAGTCTCACGCAGGGTGATGTGCGGGTGCGACTCGACGGCGGCTCGATCCACGCCGACTGGCTGATCGACGCGAGCGGTCAGGCGTGCGTGCTCGGGCGACACCTGGGCACGCGGAAGTTCCTTCCCGGCTTCCGCAACGTCTCCTACTTCGAGCACTTCGAAGGCGTGCGACGGAACACCGGCGACCGCGACGGTTTCGCGACGCTCGCGATGTGTCGCGAAGGCTGGTTCTGGATGATCCCGATCGACGCGAACGTGACCAGCATCGGCGCGGTCATCGACGATCGACTCGCTCGGGAGATTCCGGTCCCCGCGAACCGCCGTCTGCAGTGGTGCATCGAGCACTGTCCCGCGATGGCGTCCCGGATGGCCGACGCGGTCGGGCCGGAGACGAACCAGACGGTCGGCGACTTCTCGTACACCTGCGGCACGCACGCCGCGGACGGCTGGTTCATGGTCGGCGACGCCGCGGCGTTCATCGATCCCGTCTGGTCGACGGGCGTGACACTCGGCCTCGACGGCGGCGTCTTCGCGGCGCATCGGATCATCGACGTCGCGAAGGGGCGGATGCGGGCCGTCAACGCCACGGCGGCGCACCACAAGCGGGTGACCCGGCTTCGGTCGGTCTTCCTCGGACTCATCCGCAACTTCTACGACCACTCGTTCCGCGAACTGATCGTCTCCGGTCACGGTCCGCTCGGGGTGCACCGCGCGGTCGTGAACATGCTGGCGGGCGAGGTGTTCTCCGGCGTGCCGTTCTCGGTTCGATGGCGGTGGGACCTCATGATGGGCATGCGGGAGTTCAACCGCTTCCGGCCGCTCAACGAACGCATCCGCCCGCACTCGCTGCTGCAATCCGCGGGCATCCGTCTGCCGGAGTCCAACGCGGGCGTGTGTCGCGGGGTCCCGCGTCGGAAGGTCGGTCGACCCGCATGGCAGTCGGCCTGATCCGCGCCGTCATCGACGCGGCGATCGCCGATCCGCAGCGTCCCGCCGTCGTCGAGGTCGATCACGGCATCGAGGTCTCGCGGGGGGCGATGCTGCACGAAGCGTCGCGGCTCGCGGCGATGCTCGACGCGACGACCCCCGAGAACGCGACGGTCATGCTGCACGGACCGGGCGGGGCCGCGTACTGGGCCGGTCTGCTCGCGGTCTTCGGCACCGGACGTCGACTTCTACCCGTCGGCACCGAGACGGTGGCGACTGATCGGGCCGCCCTCGCCGACGCGCATCGGGTGGTGGCGGTGATCGAGACATCGGCGGACGCGACCTGGTCTGATCCGCCGTCCGATGCCGTCGTGATTCCGGTCGCATTCGGAACCGCGGATGATTCCGAGGTCGAGGTCGAGGCCGCGGCCGCACGTCTCGACCGCGCCGCGACCGCGAGCCTGCTGCTTCGAAGTTCGGGAACCACCGGCCGGCCGGGCGTGGCACTTCGCGAGGCCGAGGCGCTCGATCGGGTGTCTGCGACGCTCGTCGAAGTGCTCGGTCTGCGCGATGACGACCGCGTGCTCGCGACGCTCCCGATGCAGCATGCGTACGGCATCGAGCACGGCGTGATGGCGCCGATGCGGGCGGGCGCGACGGTCGCGTTCAAGGCCGGCTTCGATCTCATGGCCGGTGCGGAGGCGCTGCTCGACGGCACCACGGTGTTCCCCGCGGTGCCGGTGACGCTCGAGGCCGCGACCCGCGTCGCTCGAACCGATCACACGCTTCGACTCGCATACACCGCCGGATCGCCGCTGCCCGAGTCGGTGCGAACCGCGTTCGAGGCGGCGTGGAACGTTCCGGTCGGCGACCTCTACGGCATGACCGAGGTCGGCACGATCACCTGGGGGTTCGGCGACGATCGTCGCGCCGTGCCGGGCGTCTCGATCGGCGTCGTCGATCCGGAATCGGATGACGCGAGCGCGACGATCCGGTCGACCGGAGCGGGCGAGATCGTGGTGCGCAGTGATGCGATGTCGACGGGCTATCTCGCGGAGGCAGGCGCGAGTCCCGATCGCGGCCGACGCATCGACGGTCATCTCCGTACCGGTGATCTCGGCGAGATCGACGAGAGCGGGTATCTTCGGATCACCGGCCGCGCGAAGCTGCAGTTCGACGTCGGCGGACTCAAGGTGAATCCCGAGGAGGTCGAGGCGGTGCTGCTCACGATCGAGCAGATTCGCGAGGTCGCCGTGGTTCCGGTCGCGCTCAGCGAGACCGTCACCCGAGTGATGGCGGTGGTGGTGCTCGACCCGGACATGAACATCGGACCGGCGGGCCTCGACATCGCGATCCGCGTGCGGTCGAGGGAGCGCCTCGCCCCGCATCAACGCCCGCGGATCGTGCAGGTCGTCGAGGAGCTTCCCCGCTCCGCGACCGGGAAGCTGCTTCGAGGTCGCCTGATCGACGCGTTCACCGCGCCCGGCGAATGAGTCCGCCGAGCAGCCACGCGACGCCGACCACGACCAGCCACGACTCGGCGCCAGCGAGCTCGGGCACGATCCGCACCGAGGGCCCGACCGCGAGCGCGATCGCCGCGAGTCCGGCGTGCCATCGCCAGCCGATCCAACCCGTGATCGCAAGCGTCCAGGGCGAGGCGGGGAGCGCGACGCCGGCCACCGCACCGGCCGCCAGTGCGACCAGTGCCAGCAGTCGATTCGTCGTCGTCTCAGGCCGCCGACCACGGAGGGCTCCAGGCGAGAGCAGTCGATCGAACCGACGGGCGAACGATCGCATCACGCCGCGAACTCCGCCCCACGGGATCGGCACG
>CAYZSH010000008.1:0-30326 GCA_964481025.1 uncultured Isosphaeraceae bacterium | reverse complement strand
GTCTTCTTCTTCTTGCCGAACAGGGCCACGCGGCGCTCCTCAATGCGTCGGGGGGCGGCCGTCGCATCGCCGACCTGACGGCGATCGACACGGCCGACGGGCCGAGCGGGAATCGTCCAAGGTACCCGGGCCGCGGGAATCGGGTCAATGCCGAAGCGAGTGAGGCGGCGGGTCCGTCCGATCCGACTACCATCCGGCTTCGGATCCTCGATTCCCGAGGATGCCGGGCTCCGAGTTTCCCCGCCGAATCGATTCACGTGACTCATCGACCGCTCGAGATCCATCGCTATCCCCATCCGGTGCTTGCTCGGCGTGCCGAGCCGGTCGAGACGGTCGATGACGACCTTCACGGACTCGTGGAGGCCATGATCGAGGCGATGTACGAGGCGGACGGGGTCGGCCTCGCGGCACCGCAGGTCGGGATCTCTCGTCGGCTGTTCGTGGCGGACCCCAGGCTGACCGAGGAGCCCGACCCGCAGGTCTTCATCAACCCCGAGATCCGGCTCGAGGGCGAACTCGTGCCGTTCGAGGAGGGCTGCCTCAGCATTCCGGACGTGCGGGTCACGGTCCGCCGCCCGAAGATCGCGACCATCGTGGCGACCGGACTCGACGGCGAGCGGTTCGAACTGAGTGACGACGACTTCGCCGCCCGCGTCTGGCAGCACGAGTTCGATCATCTCGACGGCGTGCTCATCGTCGATCGGATGTCGCCGAGGGATCGACTCGCCCATCGGCGGACGCTCAAGGAGATGCGGGCGGCGTTCGAGTCCGGTGACTGGGGAGGATGACGGGGATGCGGATCGCGTTTCTCGGATCCGGAGCCTTCGGACTGCCGACGCTGGAAGCGATCGCGGCGGCGCACGACGTGCCGCTGGTCGTCTCGCAACCGGATCGTCCGGCGGGCCGTGGACGTCGCGACACGCCGACGCCGATCTCCGAGCGCGTGCTCGCGGATCGCGAGCGAGGTGACGGCCCCTTCGCGAGCACCACGCTGCTCCGTACCGACGACATCAACGGGGCCGACGCCCGGGCCGTGCTCGACGAGGCGGCCGTCGACGCGATGGTCGTGATCGCGTTCGGGCAGAAGATCGGTCCGGCGGTGCTGGAGGGGCGGTTCGCGGTGAACCTGCATGCCTCGGTGCTGCCACGCTGGCGTGGTGCGGCGCCGATCAATCGCGCGATGATGGCGGGGGACGCCACCACCGGCGTGAGCGTCATCTCGCTGGCCGAACGCATGGACGCCGGGGACGTGCACGCGGTGCGCGAGACGGCGATCGACGCGGCGGAGACCGCGGGCGAACTGCACGATCGACTGGCGGCGCTCGGCCCGGAGGCGGTGCTGGAGGTGCTCGAACGCTTCGGCCGCGGAGAGATCCGGGCCGAGTCGCAGGACGAGTCGCAGGCGACCCGCGCGGCCAAGCTCGGTCGCGCCGATGCGACGGTCGACTTCGCCGGGCCACCCGAACTCGTGAGATCGCGGATCCACGGTCTCGTGCCCTGGCCGGGTTGCGAGGTCGATGTCGAAGCCCCGGCGGGCGAGAAGGCGTCGATCGATCGACTCCGGGTGCATCGCGTCGCGGTCGTCGAGGACGCCGGTTCGACCGCCGACCCGCCGGGAACGCTCGATGCCTCGGGGGTCGTCGCGTGTGACGGAGGCGCAATCCGGCTGCTCGCGGTGCAGGCACCCGGCGGCCGCGTCCTCGACTGGGAGAGCTTCCGACGCGGTCGGCCGCTCCCCGCCGGAACGCGACTGCGTCCCCGGGCGGGGGAGGTCGCGCGATGACCGTCACGGGCTCGATCGGGCGTCGCATCGGCGAGATGGCCGCGACGCTCTGGGATCTGCTCGGGCTGGCGGAGTCGCCCCGGGACGACCGGTCGATCGATGCCCGCGACCCGGATCCGCGTGAACCCGTCATCGACGTCCTCGATGCGGTCCCGTCGCCTCGATCCGAGGCGGTCTCCGCGGCGCCGCGATCGCCGAGGTCGTCCAGTTCGCCGTCCGCGACCGGCCGGACCGCGGTGGGATCGATGCAGGCCCGTTACGACGCCCTGGTCCGCGACATGAAGAAGGTCCATGGCGTCCGCGTGGTGCGTTGGCGGTCGAGCACCAGTGGTTGCGCATGGCAGGTCTACTACGCCGACGGATCGACGGCCCGGCTCATCGAGTCGCCGTATCCACGCGGCCCGATGAGTTGTGCGGTGTTCCTGCATGAGATCGGGCACCACGCGATCGGCTTCGGCACGTATCGGCCGCGGTGTCTCGAGGAGTACCACGCATGGCGGTGGTCGTTCGAGGCGATGATCGCGGGCGGCTTCAACGTCACCGAGGCGGTGCGCCGACGACGGGACGAGGCGTTGCATCACGCGATCCGCAAGGCCGTCCGCCGCGGGCTCAAACGGCTCCCGGTCGAACTCGCGCCGTTCGTCCCGGTCCCGGATCGCAACCAGCCGCCGCTCCCGGCCCTGCTGCAAGCCGCATCGGCGGACGACGCCGCATGATCGGACGTCCGACCTCGGGCCGCGGCTGCTAGCATCGCCCGACCCATGGGGCTTCGCATCGACGATCTCGATTTCGACCTCGATCCGGCGCTGATCGCGGATCATCCCGCCGAACCGCGGGAGAGCGCCCGGTTGCTCGTCGTCGGACTTCCGCCCGCCGCGGATGACGACGGCACGACCCTGCACCTCTCGCATCGCACCGTGGCCGACCTGCCCGAACTCCTTCGGGCGGGTGATCGGCTCGTCCTCAACGCGACCCGCGTGGTCCCCGCCCGCATCCGATGTCGGCGAGTGGACACCGGCGGCGGACTCGAAGGTCTACTCGCCGAGTCGGACGGCCCGGGACGCTGGTGGGCGATGCTGCGGAAGAGTCGTCGGCTCCAGCCTGGACATCGACTCGATGTCCTCGGCCGGGATGGCGCGGCGACGTCGCTCCGGCTCGCGGTTCGAGCGGTGGACGAGGAGGGCCGGGTGCTGGTCGAACTGGAGGACGCGACCGATCCCGCGGCCCGACCCGGGTCGCTGGCCGGTCGGCTTCACCGGGAGGCCGGACTCGTGCCCCTCCCCCCGTACATCCTGCGGGCGAGGCGGGAACGCGGTCTGCCCGAGGACGATCCGCACGACGCCGACTGGTACCAGACGACCTTCGCGGAGGCCGCGGGGCCGACCGAGTCGGTCGCCGCCCCGACCGCGGGGCTGCATCTGACGCCCGGACTGCTGGCCGAGGCGGCATCCCGCGGCGTTCGGCCGATCCGGGTGTCGTTGGAGGTCGGGGCGGGCACCTTCAAGCCGGTCGAGGTGAAGGATCTCTCCGAGCACCCGATGCACGCCGAACGCTGCGTCGTGGACGCCGCGGCCCGGGCGGCGATCGAGGACGCAGCCGGGCCGCGGGCTCGCGGCGAGGCGAGGCTCGTCGCGGTCGGCACCACCAGCGTCCGCACGCTCGAGTCGATGCCCGACGGTCCCGACGGCGACCTCGACTGGGCGACCGATCTGCTCATCCAGCCCGGCCATCGCTTCCGCCGGACCGACGCGCTGCTCACCAATTTCCACCTGCCGCGTTCCACCCTGCTCGCCCTGGTCGCGGCGATGACCGGACTCGATCGACTTCACCGGATCTACGCCGAGGCGATCGCGCATCGGTACCGGTTCTTCAGCTACGGCGACGCGATGTTCATCCACCGACACGCGGAGGATGCCGCCGCTCTCCGCGATTGAAGCCGGTTCGAGTGATGCGTCGATGCACCTCATCGACGGCCCGCGTCGTCTGCAGGATCCGCCATGCCCCGTGTCGAGACGCTCGAAGCACTGATCGCACGGGCGGCTCCCGATGCGATCGAGATCGTGTCGGGGGACGCTCGATGCTGTCGCATCGGCCGGATCGAGGACGACAGTCGGCAGGTCGGCCCCGAGACCCTCTTCGTGGCGAGGGCGGGCGTCGCCGGAGACGGGGCCGCCTTCATCGACGCCGCGATCGAGGCCGGGGCGGTCGCGGTGCTTGCGGCCCGCGGATCCGCGGCCGGCGAGGATCCGCGCGGCGTGGTGTGGATGGAGTGCGATGATCCGCTCGCGATCGGGGCCGCGCTGGCCATGGAGCTTGCCGGCCGTCCGCAGGCGCGGCTTCGCATCGTCGGCGTCACCGGCACCAACGGCAAGACCACGATCGCCACGCTCGTCCGCGATCTGATCGCGGGTTCGATCGGTCGCTGCGGCCTCATCGGCACCGTCGAGATCCACGACGGCCGCACCACGATCCCCGCCCGACTCACCACCCCGGGGCGGCTCGAACTCGCCGCGATCCTCGGACGCATGGTCGAGGCGGGCTCGGTGGCCGCGGCGATGGAGATCTCCAGCCACGCCCTCGATCAGGGTCGCACCGCGGACCTCGACGTCGCGGTCGCGATCTTCTCGAACCTGACCGGCGACCATCTCGACTACCACGGAACGATGGAGGCGTATGCGGCCGCGAAGGCCCGGCTCTTCGCGGGGCTCGCGCCGGAGGCGCACGCGATCGTGAATCTCGACGATCCGCACGCGGCGACGATGCTTGAGGCATGTCGGGCGCGGCGGATCGGTCTGCGTCGGGACGGACAGGCGGCGGTGGCGGGGCACACCTCGGTTCCGGTGGACGTCGTGGTGCGGTATCGCATCGACCGCATCGGCGGCGACGAGATGACGCTCACGATTCTGGTGGACGCCGCGGCAGGCATCGACGCGGGACTCGCCGGACTCGCGGATCTGGCCGGCACCGTCACCGTGCCGCTCGTCGGCACGCACAACGCCTTCAACGCGGTGGCGGCAGCCGTCGCCACCCGGCTGCTCGGTGCCGACGCCGCCGCGGTTCGATCGGGCCTCGCCGGACTTCGCGCTCCACGCGGCCGACTCGAACCGGTGCACGACTCGACCGACGCGATCAGGGTCTTCGTGGACTACGCGCACACCGACGACGCGATCCGGCAGGTGCTGGCCGCGGTGCGACCCGGCGTGCCCGCGGGCTCGGCGCTGGTGGCGGTGATCGGCGCTGGCGGCGACCGGGATCGCACCAAGCGTCCGCGGATGCTGCGGGCGGCGCTCGACGGCGCGGATCGCGTGGTCGTGACGAGCGACAATCCGCGGACCGAGGACCCCGAGTCGATCATCGACGAGGTCATGGCCGGGGCCCGCGACGACGAGCGGACGCGGATCGTTCGCGAATGCGATCGGGCGATCGCGATCCGCCGCACCATCGCGGAGGCTGTCGCGGGCGACGTCGTCGTCATCGCGGGCAAGGGGCACGAGACGTACCAGATCATCGGCACCGAACGTCGTCCGTTCGACGACGTCGAGGTCGTGCGCGACGCGCTCGCGGACCGTCGACGGAGGTCGGCATGATCGAGGCCACGATCGCGGAGATCGCCGAGGTCGTCGGCGGCACGGTGGTGCCGCCGGCCGGTTCGGACCCCGTCGCCGCCGGCGCGACGCTCGTCCGCGGCGTCGGGATCGACACCCGGGCCGATCTCGCATCGAGGCTCTTCATCGCGATCCGCGGCGAGCGGCACGATGGTCACGATCATCTGCAGTCCGCGAAGGAGGCGGGTGCCGCGGCGGCGATGGTCGCCCGGGATCGTCTGCATGATGTCGGGAACCAGGCGATCTCGGACGTCGGCATCCCGCTGCTCGCGGTCGATGACACCGTGGCGGCGATGACCGAACTGGCTCGCCGGCATCGAGCCCGACTGCGCGGCACCGTGGTCGGCGTGACCGGTTCGGCGGGCAAGACCACGACCCGCGCCCTGCTCGAAGCCGTGCTCGCACCGCTCGGCCCGGGCACCGCGAGCATCAAGTCGTTCAACAATCACATCGGTGTTCCGTTGACGCTGCTCGAAGCGTCGATCGATGATCGATGGGTCGTGCTCGAGATGGGGACGAGCGGACCCGGCGAGATTCCGCATCTCGTCTCGATCGCGCATCCCGAGATCGCGGTCATCACCGGCACCGGGCGGTCGCATCTGGAGGCGCTCGGCGACGAGGCGGGCGTCGCACGCGAGAAGGCGACGATCCTCGACGGCGCCCGAGTCGGGATCGTCAACGTCGATCGCGACGCGATCCTGAGTGAACTCGAACGACGCCGCGACACCGGAATCGAGATCGTCACCTACGGCGTCGACGAGCGGGCCGATCGCCGGTTGATCGCCCGCATCCCGCAGGCCGGAGGCGGACAACGCCTCGAACTCGACGACTTCACTGCGACCTTCGCCCTCGACGGTCCGCACAACGCGATCAACGCCGTCGCCGCCATCGAGGTCGCCCGACGGCTCGGGGTCTCGGACCTCGACATCGCCGCCGCCCTCGCGGCCGCGGTACCGCCAACGATGCGGTTCAGCCGGCGTCGCCTCGGGGATCTCGACGTCTTCGACGACGTCTACAACGCGAATCCCGAGTCGATGCGTGCGTCGCTCGCGGCGTTCGACGAACTGGCGGGCGACGCCCGGCGGATCGTGATCCTCGGCGACATGCTCGAACTCGGTCCGGACTCGGCGGCGATGCATCGCGAGGTCGGGGCGTGCGCGGCGGCCGTCCGGCCCGCGCATCTGGTGGCGACCGGTCGGTTTCGCGCCGCGATCATCGAGGGCGCCCTCGCGGTCGGCTACGGGGGGCGGACGCACGAGGCGGTCGATGCCTCGGCCTCGGCCTCGCTGGTGATGGGATTGGTGGAGTCGCAGGACGCCGTGTTCGTCAAGGCGTCCAGAGGCGTGGGACTGGAGGCGGTGGTCGCCGCGCTGACAGATCGATCGGAGACAACCGCGTGATTCCATATCTCGTCGACCGTTTTCACGAGCCGCTCAACGACACCGGTCTGCTGGTGTTCGATCAGGTGGACTTCATGGCGTTCCTGGCCGTGTTGATGTCGTTCACGCTGGTCCTGCTGTTCGGGCCTCGCACCATCGACTGGCTGGTGAGGCAGAAGGTCGGCGACAACCCCGAGTTCGACAACGCGGGCGTGAACGAGCTCATGCGATCCCGGGCCGGAACCCCGACGATGGGGGGCATCCTCATCTGCGGCTCGATCCTCGCGACCGTGCTGATGCTGGCGGATCTGCGCGAGCGGTACGTGCACATCGCGATCGCGGTGGTGCTCGCGTACGGCTTCATCGGCATGGCCGACGACTGGTTGAAGCTCACGACGGCACGGCGCTCGCCCGGCAGTCGTGACGGGCTCAGGCCGTGGGAGAAGCTGCTCTTCCAGGTCGGGCTCGCAGCGATGTTCTCGTGGGTGCTGTTCTCGCAGGCGACGTTCGATCCCGCCGATCCTGCGGCGCAGGAGTCGGCGCGGGTGCTGAACCTTCCGTTCCAGCGGACCTGGGCGCCGGGAGCGGGGGGCGGTCTGGTGCAGATGATTCCCGCCGTCGAGTCGGGGGTCTTCGTGCTGGGGGCGATCGCATTCGTGGTGCTGGGCACGCTGGTCATCGCCGGCACGAGCAACGCGGTCAACATCTCGGACGGCATGGACGGACTGGCCGCCGGCGTCATGACGATCGCCGCGATCGCGTTCATGATCCTGATCCACATCGCGACCGATCTCGAGGTGGCGACCCATCTCTACGTGCCGTACATCAACCGCGCGGAGGATCTCATGGTCGTCGCGGGGGCGATGGCGGGCTCGTGTCTGGGGTTCCTCTGGTTCAACTCCAGCCCGGCGAAGGTCTTCATGGGCGACACCGGAAGCCTCGCGCTCGGGGGACTGCTGGGCTATCTCGCGGTCTCGATCCGGCAGGAAGTGGTGCTCGCGCTGGTGGGCGGCATCTTCTTCCTCGAACTCGGCAGCGTGGTGGTGCAGGTCGGCTGGTTCAAGTTCACGCGGATCCGGACCGGCAAGGGCGTGCGGCTGCTGCGCTGCAGTCCGATCCACCATCACTTCCATCTGGGGGGATGGAGCGAGCAGCAGATCGTGACGCGGTTCTGGCTCATCACGATCGTGCTCTCGATGGCGGCGTTCGCGCTCGTGAAACTTCGCTGATCGCGGCAATGTGACAGGCGGCTTCCTCGGGTTGAAGAAGCCGCCTGTTCCATCTGGCGGTGGTGCCGATGCTTCATCGCCCACCTGCGGTTGTCGTCAGCGGCAATCGCCCCATGCCGCGACCATCAGGCCGACGTCGGCGCCGTTGGTCGTCCCGTCGCCGTTGATGTCCGCCGCGGCGGTGCCCCAGCCCGCCACCAGCAGGCCGAGGTCGGCGCCGTTCACGGTGCCGTTGCCGTCAAGATCGGCGGGGCAGGGCTCGTCGAAGGGGCACTCCAGTCGGACCATGCCGCCGGTCTGCACCCCGTTGAATCGCGAAAAGCCGCCGCAGGTCAGCAGGCCGCGACCGTCCTCGGTGATCTTCAGGGTGTTCGGCCAGTTGATGTCCGAGTTCCCGAAGCCGTTCCATCGCTCGCCGTCGAACCGCGCGATGTCCCACTCGACGCCACCGATCGTGAACGAGAACGGCCCGACGCCATAGAGCTCACCGTTGAACTCGAGGAAGTCGAGGCAGTGGCGGCTCGGTCCGTTGGGGCCCCGTCGCCACGAGGTCCCGTCCCAGATCGCCATCCACGGCGCCGAGACGCCGCCGACCTGCGAGAACCAACCCGACAGCCAGAGTTCGCCGTTGTACGAGGTGATCGCGGTGCCCACGTTGCCGGATCCCATGCCCGAGATGCCCGAGCCGAGGGGACGCCACTGGCCGACCGATGCATCGAAGCGGGCGACGCCGTTCAGCGCCGGCCCAGTCGAGGTCGTGAACCGGCCGGTCGCGTACAGCTCGCCGTCGTGGACGCAGAGTCCGCCGATCCTCCAGGTTCCGTAGCCCGCCGGGAAGCCCCCGAGCCCGGCGCCGAGCGGTTCCCACTCGTTCGATTCCGGATCGAGCATCGCGACGTGCGACAGGGCGGGCGAGCCGTCGCCCGCGGCGGTGAAGTCGCCGCCCGCGATCAGCCGGCCGTTCCAGACCGTCAGGGCGAGGACTTCGCCGTTCAGTCCCGAACCAAGCGGACGGAACGCCTTGCCGTCCCAGCCCGCGATGCACGGCGAGTTCACGCCGCCCGCGCTGAAGAACGCACCGCCGATCACGAGCAGGTCGTTCCACTCGATCATCGGCTCGGCGAGCGTGTACGCGCCGCCGCCGGAGATGCCGCCGCCGGTGTCCACCCAGTCGCCACCTTCGACGGGGCGGGACCGCAGATGGAACCATCCGGCGTCGTAGTAGTGGCCCCGCCATTCGACGAGTTCGAAGGTCTCGGTCCCGTAGGGCGTGTCGATCCCCGAGGGATCGCACTGCGCGGACGCGGCGGCGGTCAGCAGGACGAACGGGCAGAACGCAAGGAAGGTGTGACGACCGAACGCGGGCATGGAACAACTCTCAGGAGGTGTCGGATCGGGAACCGCATCGCCAGTGCACGAGGCAGCCCGCCGACCCTACCCGAATGCCTTGCCCGGATCCACGAGTCTTCCCTCGATCTCACAGGATTCCGGGTGTCGATGGAGCCGCAGCACCCGCACCATCTCCCGCATGTCGTCCCAGAGCGGGGCGTGGAAGACCCGGCGATCTCCGCTGATCGGATGGTCGAACTCCAGCCGTGCGGCGTGCAGCGCCTGACGCGCGACCAACGGCTCGTCCGGCGCGTGACCGTCGTCGTCCTCGCCCTTCGGAACCACCATGTTCCGCGCGAGCCGTCGTCCGCCGTAGTAGTCGTCACCGACGATCGGGTGGCCGGTCTCCGCCAGATGCACTCGGATCTGATGCGTCCGGCCCGTCAGCAGTTCGAGTTCCACCAGCGTGTAGCCGTCGTAGCGTTCGACGACCCGGTAGATCGTCCTCGCCTCCTTGGCGGACTCGTCGTGCCGCACGGCGTATCGGTCGAAGATCCGCGGATGTCGACCGAGCGGCAGGTCGATCAGGTCGTGGTTTCGCCGCATGACCCCGTGCACGATCGCGAGGTACCGCTTGTCGACGGTGCGCTTCTGGAACTGATGCCCGAGCCGCCAGTGCGCGGTGTCGCTCTTCGCGGCGACCATCGCGCCGGTCGTGAAGCGGTCGAGTCGATGCACGATGCCCGGTCGCGCGAACTCCTCGCCGACCGACGAGAGAGCCCCCGACGTGTGATGCCGGAATCGCCAGCTGAGCGCGTTCACGATCGTGCCGGACTTCATCGCCCGTGCGGGGTGCACGATGATGTCGGGCTGCTTGTTCAGGACGATGAGATCCTCGTCCTCGAAGAGCACGTGCAGCGGAATGTCCTCGGGCGGAATCTCGTTCGAGGGCGGCGGCGGAAGCACGACCTCGACGACATCGCCGAGACGCAGCTTCGTGCTCGCCTTGGGGCGACGGTCGTTCACCGTCACCGCGTCCTCATCGATGAGCCGCTGCAACGCCGTGCGGCTCATGAAGGGCACGCGATCGACGAGATATCGATCGAGTCGCTTCTGAAGATCCCGTGTCAGCTCGAACCGCACGCGGACGGGTGAGTCGTCGTCCTCGCGGGCCTCGTGCAGCCGGTACAGGGCGTCGCGATCGACCTTCCCGCCCGCGCTCAGCAGGTCGAGATCGCCGTCATCGACGACCGAGTCGGATTCCTCGCCGCTCACGGGGCGGCGGGGGCGTCCGTGGCCGGGGCGTCCGCGCTCTCGGTGGGGTCGGCCTCACCGGTGGTCGCCTCGTCCTCGAAGAGTTGAAGCAGGTCCTCGGCGGAGGGGCCGGTGAATGCCTCCTCGGTCGCGGCGGGCTTCGGAAGTGACGCCTGGCTGGGCAGCGTCGCCGCCGCGAGCACGAGGTCGAGGTCGGCGATCCGGGCGTCCGCCTGAGCGGCCAGCGCGGCGTACTCGGGCGACGCGAGTTCGGCCGCCGCCTTGAGGTGCGTGCGGGCGTCGTCGAGACGTCCGTCGGCTTCCGCGATCGCGGCGCGGCCGAAGAGTGCCGAGAGTCGCACCGGCTTGCCGGCGAAGCCGGGACGCTTCGCGGCCATGGACGCGGCCTTGGCGTAGAGCGCATCGGCCTCGGCGAGCTGCGAGGTCCGTTCCTCGGCGGTGAGCGCGCTGCCTTCGTCGGTGGCGGTCAGACCGGGCTTGAGACCGGTGCGGATCGAGTTGAGGAGCATGTCGGCGGCCTGGAGGGTCGCCATCTCGGCCACCGCGTCGGTCGCGGCGTGGGCGTCCGCGACACCGCGGAACGCGGCCGGACTCGTGGCCGCCGCCAGCTCGGCCCACGCGGCATCCCGGGCCGCAGCCTGCTTGTTGCGGTACCAATCGATCGCCAGATAGCCGCAGGCCGCGAGGAGCACGACCAGCAGCCAGTTCATGCCCTTGGTCTTGAGCCAGTCCACGAACTCGTGGTTGACCCGGCTGTCGGTGAGATCGGTGGTCTGGACTTGCTTGAGACGGTCGTCCATGGGCGGGAGCTGCAGGAGAGTGGAAAGTGGAAAGTGGAGAGCGGGTCCTGCCGGTGAGGCGGGGGCCCTCCCAGGAGAATCACGCAGTCTACGGGCACCGCCTCCCAAGTGGTAGAACTACCCCGAAACCGGAAATTCCCGATCTCCACTCTCCACGCGCCCCCTCATGCCCCCCCGACTCCTCGCGATCGACCTCGACGGCACCCTGCTGACCCGGCAGGGGGTCTCCGATCATGATCGGGACGCCATCCAGCGGGCTCGGGAGGACGGGGTCGAGGTCGTGGTGGCGACCGGGCGGGCGTGGCTCGAAAGCCGGGAGGCGCTGGAGGTCATCGGGGACGAGGGCGTCATGATCGGGGCGGGCGGGGCGTTGCTGCATGACGCCGCCAGCGGTCGGACGCTCGCCCGCAGCGTCGTCCATCCCGAGGTCATCGAGGCGATCGCCACCAGCCTGCGGATCCACGGCCACGTCGTGCATCTCCTTCAGGATGCCGAGGCCGCGGGGTTCGACTACTGGATGGTGGGTTGGGACCGGCTGCACGAGGCGAGCCGCTGGTGGTTCGATCGCCACGCGGTCACCGCCCGCTGGGCGGGGCGGCTCGACCAGGTCGAAGACCTGACCCACACCGTCCGGGTCGGCACCACCGCGGGCGGGTCGCACCTCGAGGAGATCGCGAACGAACTGCGGGCCGATCTCGGCGATCGCGTGATGCTCCAGTCCTGGCCCGCGGTCGTCGAGAGCGAGGCGACCGGGGAGACGATCCATCTGCTCGAGGCGTTCGATCCCGAGGTCGACAAGTGGACGATGCTCTCGCGGCTCGCCGCTGATCGAGGCATCGCGCCGCACGAGATCGCCGCGATCGGTGACGGACTCAACGACGTCCGCATGATCCATGGCGCCGGCATCGGCGTCGCGATGGCGGGGGCCGACCCCCGGGTGCGTTCGGTCGCGGATGCCGAGACCGGGCCGCCGGGCCGCGGTGTCGGCGACGCGGTGCTCGCGATGCTCGACGGCTCGCTCGTCGCCCGGACCTCGGAGTCGGCCGAATGATCGACGCCCGGCGCCGGAGTCCGATCGTCGATGCCGATCTCTTCGACCGGGCCGAGGGACGCGCGGTCGTCGACGCCGCCGCCGCGGTGCTGAAGGGCGCGCTCGAGTGCGAGGTCGACTGTGCCGGTCTCGTGGTGCCGCCGGTCGGACTCTTCGACCGCCTGCTCGCGATCCGCGAGGATCCCGAACTCGCGTCGGTGCTGCAGCGGCATCGCTTCACCTTCACCAGTCGCTGGACGCCCGAGCGTCGTCTGGTCGAGGCGGGCCGACTCGCGGGCCGTGGCGCCGCGATCGCGATCATCGAGACCCGGGACGTGCCCCGAGCCGCGGCCGCGATCGCCCGCGGGGGCGACGCCCGTCGACGCGGGCTGGTGGTGATCGCGATCGACGAACCCGACGCGATGGCGCAGGTCCCGGTGCGGCGGCACTTCACCGATCTCGACATCCCGGTCATCGAACCCGGCAGCCTCGACGGTTTGCGCACCGCGATCGAGCATGCGGCGCTGCTCGCGGACGCCGCCGACGGTCCCGCGGCGATCGTCGTGGACGAGTCGATCCTGCGGACCGCGGGAGTCATCGAACTCCGGCCCGATCGCGTGGTGCCGACGCGTGACACCGCGGCAGCGCTGCGTCGTCGACGGGCGCCACGGCCGGGGGTCGACGGTGATCTCGACCGCCTCGTGCGACGCCTCGAACTCGACCAGTCCGTCGCGATGCCGAGTCCCGGCGAGCGTGAGGTGCTCGGGATCGTCGCGACCGGAGTCGCGGCGACCACGGTGCGTCATCTGCTCGAGGAGCTTCGGCTCACCGGCCGCGTGCCCGCGGTCTTCGTGCGGCTCGTGCACCCGGTCCAGACCGCGGCGATCGAGCGACTGCTCACGCGGTGTCGCACGGTCATCGTCATCGAGTCTCGGCCCGGACTCGTGGCACCGGTGGTGCTCGACGTCGCGGAGTCGATCCGCGCCCGGGGCGAACCCGTGGCGAGGATCGGATGGCGGCGGCTCCCCGGCGACGGCGGCGACGCGTTCGAGATCGGCGAGGCGTCGCGGCCGTCCCGACTCGTGCGACGACTGCTCCCCCTGCTGCGGGAGATCCGCCCGAATCTCGACATCGTCGATCGACTCGCCCGCGCCGACGCGGTCGAGGTGCCGACGCTCGGGGAGCGGGGCGGGCGCGGCGGGCGGGGGCTGCTCCAGATCTGTCGCCGGGCCGCGATCTCCGCGGATCGGATCCTCCGGCGCGGCGGCGACGACCTCGAACCGCGGGCGCTGGCGATCAACGGACGCATGCCGACGGGTTTCAAGGGCGGCGTCCGCGACATCGAGATCATCGAGCGTCGTCGATTGCTCGAAGAGGCGCTGCCGGTCCTGGCCAGTCGCGACGGTCGGATTCCCTGGGTCCTCCTGCTGGTGAACGAGGGTTGGACCGACGGGCTCGATGCGTCGCGGATCCTGGAGGGCACGGTGCCGGTGACCGGCGATGCGACGCCGCGGGTCGTCGTGATCGAAGCCCGTGACGACGCCGTGCTCCGCGACGCGATCGTCGAGGCGGCCCTCGGCGATCGTCCGGTGGTGATGGTCGTGCGACGTCGCGAGCGGATCGGCGGCACCGACGTCGAGGAGATCGATCGACTCGGATACGCGCCGATCATCCGGGTGCGGAGTCGGATCGACGATGCGTGCGGCGTGCGGAACGTCGAGGAGCCCCGGGTCGATCCGACGCTTCCGCGGCCCGAGGACGTCTCGACGGTCACGCGTTTCGAGCCGGTTCGCGGGCGACTCGGAGGCCGATGGATCCTGCGGATCGCCAGGATGACCGAGATCGCGGAGATCGTCCGGCAGCGCGAGCCGCTGCCCGCGGTCCCGTTGCGGACCGAGGCGGCGCTGCCCGCGCCCGCGGCTCGTCACCGAGGTCAGGGCCGCTGGCGGGCGCACGTCGCGGGCATCCGCGGCACGAGTCCGGGCGCCGCCACGTCGGTGCTCGTTCGGGCGGCCGAGGCGATGGGGTTCGACGTGCACGTCGTGACCGGACCGTCGGTCGGAACCTCGGCGTGGGCGCAGGTGCTCTTCACGCGTCCGCTGCGCGACGCCCGCGACGACACGATCTGCCCCGGCATTCCCTACGGCGAGGCCGATCTGCTCCTCGGCGTCGATCCTCTGGAGACGATCCGGGCGCTCGGGCCGGATCCGGAACTTCGGGTCGCGACGCCGGGACGCACGACTCTCGTGGCCCAATCGAGGGTCGCGTCCGAGGAACGCAATCCCGCCTCTCGCGATGCCGCGTCGCGGCTTCCGGCGCTCGGGGCCGCTGCCTGCGGCACCGCCGAAGATCGCGTGCTCGACGTCGCGGCCCGGGTGCGGCAGCAGTTCGGGCAGGAACGACTGCTCGACGTCGTCCTGCTCGGCATCGCCTTCCAGCGTGGGGTCGTGCCGGTGACGGTGGAAGCGATGCAGGCGGGACTCGCCGCGGTCGAGCGCGGCGGCTTCGGACGATCCACCGAGGCCTTCCGCTTCGGCCGGATGCTCGCCCTCGAATCCGCGAGCGATCAGCAGGAGCGTCCCGCGTCCGATCCGATCGGCCGTCGCCGCCGCGAGGTGCTTCTGGAGACTCGGATCCATCGCGGCCGCGACGCCTCCCGGTGGCTCGACGATCGCATCGATCGGGCGCTGCGGGAGATGCCCGGACTCCTTGAGACCGAGCCCGGACGACGCGCCATCGACGATCTCCTGCTCGCGCTCGCGCGGCTGTTCCGCCGGGGCGGCCGTCCGCTCGTCGACGAGTACCTCGGCGTGCTCGGTCGTCTGCATGCAAAGGATCGCGGGGACGCGGGCCGCGAGCTCACGCGGTCCGCGGTGCTGCTGCTTGCGGAGGCCATGCTGCCGCGGGACGCGTTCAGTCTCGCGATCGCGGCGACCGGGCTCGATCACCGGCGGCGACTGCGGCGTCGCTTCGCGGTCCGCCGGGCCCGAGGCGATCGCGTCGAACGGACGTACGTCGCCCGCATCGACCTGCTCGGTTTCGAGCGGCATCTTCGAATCGACCTGCCGGTCTCGCCGTGGTTCCTCGGACTGATCGCCCGAGTCGGTCGGGCGCTGCCGCCGAACTGGCGCAGCGACCGTGTGTCGCGTCGGCGGCGCGAGGCGATCGAACGGGCGATCGAGAAGGCGGCGTTGGTGGCCGACGATCGCGATGCGTACCGGGTCTGGGCGGCGCGACTTCGGGACTGGGCGTCCATCGCCGCGGAAGGGCGGCTGCACGATCTTCCGCCGGCTCGCTTCGAGACGACCGGGATCTGACCGGGCATCCGATGCGGCCCGCGGACCGTTGCCTCGTCCGGGACGAACGTGATCAGGACGCGGCCGCGCGGCGCTCGTGTCGCAACTGACCGCACGCGGCGGCGATGTCGCGACCTCGGCTGGCGCGGATGTGCGCGTTGACGCCGCGACGCCGGAGTTCCTTCTGGAATCGGATCACGTCGTCCGATCCCGGCCGCTGGAACGGCAGGCCCGCGACCTCGTTGTAGCGGATGAGGTTGATGTTGCAGCGGAGCGTCTTCGCGTGCGCCGCCAGTTCGCGGGCGTGCTCGGGCCGGTCGTTGAGTCCGCCGAGCAGGATGTACTCGAGCGTGATCTCGCGTCCGCAGGAATCGAAGTACGCGCGGCACGCGTCGAGCAGCTCGGGCACCGTGGAGTACTCCGCCCACGGAATGATCTGCCGGCGCAGGTCGTCGTTGGGGGCATGCAGGCTCAGGGCGAGCGTCACCGGAATGTCGAACTCCGCGAACTTGCGGATCGCCGCGGGAAGGCCGACGGTCGACACCGTGATGCGCCGCGCCGAGATGCCGAGTCCCCAGGGCGCGTTGAGGGTGCGGATCGCGTTGGTCACCGCCCGGGCGTTCGCCAGCGGCTCGCCCATGCCCATGAAGACGATGTTCGTGATCCGCTCGACGCCCGGCAGTCGGCCGAGTCGCCACGCCTGCTCGACGATGCGGCCGCGGGTCAGATTGCCTTCGAGCCCGCCGAGTCCGCTTGCACAGAACCGGCAGCCGACCGGACAGCCGACCTGACTGGAGATGCACGCGGTGCGGCGATCCTCGGTCGGGATCATCACGCATTCGGTCTGTTTCTCTGGCTCGGTCGGCAGCACCGGAAGCGACGTCGCACCATCCGGGCGGGCGGCGACCTCCGCGTTGGACTCGGCATGCTCGGGCCAGCCGAGGAGCAGCTTGCGGGTGCCGTCGGTCGCGAGCCGATCCGCAAGCACCACCGCGTCCCCGAAGCCGATCTCCGCCGAGACGACCTCGCGGGCGGCCTTCGAGAGATCGGTCATCTCCGCCGGATCGACGACGCCCCGCTGGTAGACCCAGCGGAGCACCTGATCGCCGAGGTACTTCGGGAGGCCGCGGTCGACCGCCCAGGACCGGAACGAGTCGGGGTCGAGGTCGAAGACGCTCGTTCGTGAAGCGCCGTCGCTCGTCATCCGGTCGCGCCGATGGTGAGGTCCACGGTGCGGTGGGGGATGCCGCGTTCATCGAGCAGACGATCGAGATCGCCCGCGCGGTCGAGTGTGATGCGACGATCGGTGGGATCGATCCCGCGGCCCCGCATCACGCTCTTCAGCGATCCGGGCAGTCCGAACTCGACCGACTCGCGATCGATGTCACGCTGCTCGACCTCGCCGCCGAAGGTCTCGACGAGGTGGAGGATGAGTTCGTTCACGAGATCGTCCGGGGCGCTGGCGCCCGCGGTGATGAGCACGGTCTCGACATCCTCGAACCAGCGAGGATCGAGTTCACTGCGGTCGTCGATGAGCCGCGCGGGAGTGCCGACGTTCTCGGCGATCTCGGTCAGTCGCACGCTGTTGGAACTGTTGCGGCTGCCGACCACGAGCACGAGGTCGCAGTCGGGCGCGATCGCCCGCACGGCCTTCTGACGATTGGTGGTGGCGTAGCAGATGTCGTCGCTCGGCGGCGCCTTGATCGTCGGAATCGCCTGCTTGAGGGCGCCGATGATGACGTCGGCGTCGTCGGTCGAGAGCGTGGTCTGCGTGAGGTAGATGACCTTCTCGGGATCATCGATCCTGAGATGCGGGATGTCCGCGGGACTCTCGACCACCTGGATCGAGTCGGGCGCCTCGCCGCGGGTGCCGATCACCTCCTGATGGTTCACATGCCCGATGAGCAGGATCTGCCAGCCTCGCTTCGAGTAGCGGATCGCTTCGGCGTGGACCTTGGTCACGAGCGGACAGGTCGCGTCGATCGCGGTGAGCCCTCGACTTCGAGCCTGCTCCCTCACCTGCGGACTGATGCCGTGGGCGCTGAAGACGACGATCGCCCCGTCCGGAACGTCGTCGATCGACTCGACGAAGATCACGCCCCGATCCTGGAAACGACCGACCACGTGCCGGTTGTGGACGATCTCGTGGTAGACGCAGATCGTCTCGTCCGGGCAGATGTCGAGGAGCTGGTCCACGACGTCGATGGCCATGTTGACGCCGGCACAGAAGCCGCGGGGGTTGGCGAGGATGATCTTCATGGGGGATCCGACGGCGGAACGGGGCGGTCCGGAGACGCTCATCCTAGCAGCGAGCCTTCCGCCCTCCCCGGATCGAACCGACCGGGATCCCGGAACCGATACACTCGGTGACCTCCGCTTCTCGTCTCCGCCCCCTCATGAATCGCCACCGCATCCACGACGATCTCGCCCGCTTCGGCCCCGGGGGCTCGGAGGCGGATCGGGTCGTTCCGATCGTCGAGGCGAGGTCGATGGCGAGGCATCTGGCCCGCAGCCACCGCGAGAACTTCTCGGTGCTCACCCGACTGGTCCCAGAGGACGTCCGCGACGACTTCGCCGCGGTGTACGCCTTCTGCCGCACCGCCGACGATCTCGGAGACGAGATCGGTGATCCGACGCGGTCGCTCGAACTTCTCGGATGGTTTCGAACCGGGATCGAGCAGGCGTTCGATCCGGCGGCGGCCGAGGCCCCGGCTCACTGGGTCTTTCGGGCCCTGCGGCCGACGATCGAGCGATTCGGACTCTCGCCCGCGCCGTTCCGCGATCTCGTCTCGGCGTTCGAGCAGGATCAGACCGTGCGGCGATACGAGACCTGGGACGACCTCCTCGACTACTGCCGCCGAAGTGCCGATCCGGTCGGTCGCCTCGTGCTCGCGCTCCTCGACGAGACGGCGGGCGGCGAACTCGACCCCGAACTCGCCCGTCGCAGTGACGCGGTCTGCACCGGACTGCAGCTCGTGAACCACTGGCAGGATCTCGCGCGGGATCTTCTCGAACGCGACCGGATCTACCTTCCGCGCGAGGAGATCCGCACCGCGGGTTTCGAGGTCGAGGACTTCGAGGATCGGTTCCGCCGCAGCGCGACGCAGGGCTGGGCGGTGGACGCCGATTTCCTGTCGCGGTCGCGAACGCTGGTGCGGGCATGCGTCGAGCGGACGTGGCCGCTCTTCGAGCTCGGCGCCGAACTGCCCGGTCGGCTCGGTCCGCGAGCGGCGCCGGTGGTCGAGACGCTGCTCCGTGGCGGGGTCGCCACGCTCCGGCTCGTCGAGGACTGGGACTGCGAGACCGTCCTGCATCGACCGAGTCTCGGTCCGGTGGCGAAGGCGTCGATCGTGCTCGGCGCGTGGTGGCGGACCCGTGCTGCCCGTCGCACGACATCCTCCGAAGCGACGAGGGTCCCCGCATGAGCGTCACACCCGATGCCCTGACCCGGGCGCATGCCTACTGCGAGGAGATCGTCCGAGAGCGGGCGAAGAACTTCTGGTACGGCCTCAAGATGCTCCCCGAGCCGACCCGTTCGTCGCTCTACGTCGTCTACGCGTGGATGCGCGAGGTCGATGACATCGCCGACGCGCCGGGGCCGGACCGTGCGGCCCGCTCGTACGGACTCGATCTCTTCCATGCCCGCACGCTCGCGATTCTCCACGGCGAACGGATGAGCGCCGACGAACGTCCGCTCTGGATCGCCTTCGCGGATCTCGCGTCCCGCCACGAGCTCGACGCACGTCCGTTCGAGGAGATGATCGAAGGTCAGCGACTCGATCTCGACTGGACGTCGTGTCCGGATCGCGCGACGCTCGAACGCTTCTGTCGGCTGGTCGCCTCGACCGTGGGGCGGATCTGCATCCGCATCTGGGGACACGACGGCGGCGTCGACGTCGAGGAGCTGGCGAACCGCCGCGGCGTCGCACTGCAGCTGACCAACATTCTCCGCGACGTCCGCGAGGATCACGCCCGCGGTCGTTCGTATCTTCCGGCCGACGAACTCGCGGCCGCGGGACTCTCGATGGACGACCTGCTCGCGTGGCGCGACGCCGCGACCTGTCGTGCGTTCGTGCTGGGGCAGGTCGAACACGCTCGGGAGCACTACGCGGCGTCGAAGTCGCTGGAGTCGCATCTGACCTCCAACTGTCGCGGCACCAGCTGGGCGATGGGCGAGATCTACCGGACGCTGCTCGAGCGGATCGCCGAGGATCCCGAACGGATCGTGCACGAGCGGGTGTCGCTCGGAAAGCTCCAGAAGGCCGCGATCGCCCTCAAGGCGAAGACGATCCGGAGGGGCGGCGGATGAAGCGGATCGTGATCGTCGGTGGTGGCGTCGCGGGCATCGCCGCGGCGATCCGCGTCGCCGACGCGGGCGGCATTCCGATCGTGGTCGAGACGCGGACGAAACTCGGCGGCCGTGCGACGAGCTTCGAGGATCCGCGGCACGGCCTGATGCTCGACAACTGTCAGCACGTCGTCATGGGCTGCTGCTCCAACGTGCTCGATCTCTACGGTCGTCTCGGCGTGCTCGATCGCATCGAGTGGCATCCGACGACCTGGTGGGCGAATCCGCCGCGACGCCCGGAGGCGCTGCGGGCGAGCGGGCTTCCCTCGCCGTTCCACATGTCGGCGTCGTTCCTGAAACTCCGCTTCCTCGGCGTCGACGACAAGATCGGCATCGGGCAGGCGATGTGGAGGCTCATCCGCATGGGCTTCGCCGGACGCGAGGACTGGCGGCATCGGCCGTTCAGCGACTTCCTCGACGAGACCGGTCAGACCCTGGAGGCCCGCGAGCGGTTCTGGGAGCCGGTGGTGGTGGGGGCGTGCAATCTCCCGTGTCGAGAGGTCGCCGCGAACCACGCCATGCAGGTCTTTCAGGAGGGCTTCCTCGCGGGCGGGTGGCACGCGACGATGGGGCTGGCGACCTGTCCGCTCCGGGATCTCTACGACCCCGCGGTCGAGATCATCGAGCGGGCGGGTGGCGAGGTGCGGCTCGGCTCCGGCGTGCGTGGCATCGCATTCGACGGCATCCGCACCAACGGCGTCGTCACCGACGACGGACTCGTGCACGGCTCGGCGATCATCACCACCGTCCCGCCCGACCGGCTCGCGAAGATGATCTCACGCCCGATGCTCGCCGCCGACCCGCGGCTTCGGGATCTCGACCGGATCGAGACCAGTCCGATCCTCGGCGTCCATCTCGTCTTCGACCGGCCGGTGCTCGTCGATGGCGATCGTCGGTACCCGCACCTGGTGCTGCCCGGTCGCGACACGCACTGGTTCTTCGACAAGGGCGAGGTCGAGATCGACGGTCGTCGTGGTCATCACGTCCATGCCGTCATCAGCGCCGCCGATTCATGGATGAAGCTCGACGAGGAGGCGATCACGCGTCGCGTGGTCGCGGATCTGCACTGGGCGCTTCCCGCGAGTCGCGGACTCGAACCGATCGCGGTGCGTTCGGTGAAGGAGAAGCGGGCGACCTTCCGCGCCGAGCCGGGCATCGACGACCGTCGTCCTTCGGCGCGGCCCGGCGGGCACGGCATTCCGAATCTCGCGCTCGCGGGCGACTGGACGGCGACGGGATGGCCCGCCACGATGGAAGGCGCCACGCGAAGCGGCTATCGCGCGGCCGCGGTCGTCATGGGTGAAGGCGGCCCGGTACCAGACGTCCCCCCCGGAAGGATCGTCGCCCGGCTCGGGCTTCGCTGAGTCGCCACGACCTCCCCTAATCCCGCCACCGCCATCTCGACGCTCGAATCACCAACCTCGTTCCTCGACGACTGCCGCGGCGCCGGCTTCGCGCTCGCGGGCATCTGCGCCGCCTCGCCGAGCGATCACGCCGACGAGGTGCGTCGCTGGATCGCGGATGGCCGTCACGGATCGATGGCGTGGCTCGAGTCGCGGCTTGACGAACGGCTCGACCCGGCCGTCTATCTGCCCGGGGCCCGCACGATCATCTGCGTCGCGGACCGCTACCACGACGGGTCGCGCGATCAGGTCGTCGCCGACGGTCCGCTGCGGGGGCGCATCGCCCGATACGCCCGCGGTCGCGACTACCACAAGACGATGAAGAAGCGGCTCGTGCGGCTCGCGAAGTCGTGGAGCGAGCGGCACTCGGATGCCGACTTCCGCCCGTGCGTCGATACGGCGCCGGTCCTCGAGCGTGAACACGCGATGCGGGCGGGTCTCGGACTCGTCGGCAAGCATTCGCTGCTCATCGAGCCCGGCGTCGGAAGTTGGATGCTGCTCGGGGCGGTGGTCACCACGCTCGCGATCGAGCCGACGCCGCCTCGCTTCCGGCGGGCGGATCCGTGCGGCGAATGCACCCGCTGCATCGACGCCTGCCCGACGCAGGCGATCACGCCGTTTTCGGTCGATGCGTCTCGGTGTCTCGCGTACACGACCATCGAGCACCGCGGTGACATCGACCCGACGCTCGCGGCCGCGACCGGTGACTGGCTCTTCGGGTGCGACATCTGTCAGGAGGTCTGTCCGCACGGCAGGCGTGCCAGACGTCGGCCGTCGCCGACGACGCATCCCGACCTCGCCGCTCGTCATGACGGATTCGATCTGCTGGAAGTGCTCGGCTGGACCGAGTCGGCGGCGTTCGAGCGACTCGAAGGCACCGCCGCCCGGCGGGCGACGCTCGTCATGTGGAAGCGGAACGCGATCGTGTGCGCGACGAATCTGCTGCGGGAGCGGCCTGATGCGTCGGATGCGGACGCGGTCCGGGCGAGGATCGCCGAGATCGCCGCCGACGACGGCGAGGACGACCTCGTCCGCAGCACCGCGGTCTGGAGTCTCGCGGCGATGGCTTGAAGGTCGGACTCGACTCGTCGCCCGGCGCAGAGAAACGCCCCCGTCGAACGACGGGGGCGTGGTGTTTCTCAGGCGTGTCGTGAAGCGAATGCGGACGGGCGATCAGAATCCGCCGCCGAATCCGCCGCCGCCTCCACCCATGCTCGGCATCGTGTCGGCGAGCAGCTCGCCGAACGCCTCCAGAGCCTCGGTCGCGGAGGCGAACTCACCGGCTCGAACCCGGCCCGCCATGTCCTGAGCGGCATCCGCCATCGGCTTCCGCATCTGCTCGATCATCGGGCCCATCATCTGAGCCATCATCTTCAGCTGCGGGTCGGCATTCATGGAGCCGTCGAGGTCGATCATCCAACCGTTCGCGGTCCGGACCGCGATGAGCTTCACGCTGTCGTTCGCCGCCGCGATCGTCGCGGTGTCACCTTCCACGGACTTGACGGTGAAGCCGGGGAGGGACGCGCCACCCATCGACGGCATGCCGAGCATCTCGCCGGCCATCGCCGCGGGATCGAAGTCGGGGAACTGCTCCTTGATCGCGTCCATCAGCGGTGCCAGCACGTCACCGCCGGTGAAGGCTCGCTGGAGGCTTCGGGCCGCTTCGGACCCGGCCTTGGTGGCCTCGGCGATGCGGCTGCTGTCCGCCGGATTCATGCTCGACAACGCGTTGGCGAGTTCCGTCGGGGTTCCGAATCCGGTGCCGCTCGACGCGGAGCCGCCCGAGACGAAGCCGCCGTCCATGCTCCCGCCACCGCCGATGGAGGCCGGGCGGGCCATGGACGCGCCCTTGACGCCGTCGATCGCCCGCTCGATGGCGGTGCGGGTGGTGGTGGCGGCGAGATCCTCACCCTGGATGTTGCCGAGGCTCGCGATGGCGTCGTTGAAGCTCGACTCCGCGGCTTCGAGCGCCACCTTGCGGGCCGACTCGGCCTCGGTCGCGGCCCGGGTCGCGGCGTTGGAATCGGAGAGCACGCCGCCCGCGGCCAGTCGCGCGAAGAGGTCGGCTCGCCGACCGTGAATGGTGGCGATCTCCCACTGGCAGCGGCCGGCCCCGAACTGGGCGTTGGCGATCGAACGCCAGCCGGCGGTGGCATCCTCGCGGGTGCCGCCTCGGGTCAGGGCGCGGGCCGCCGTGGCCGCGGCATCGAAGTCGCCGATCGCGGCCTCGAGGCGGGGCAGGATCTCGGTGGACTCCATCGCCTCGACCGACGCGAGCGCCTCCAGGGTGGTGGCGGCCATCTCGTCGATCTGACGACGGACGTCGTCGGCGAATCCGCGGGACTCGTCGAGGCGATCGCGGGTGCCGCGACGCGCCTCGTTGGCCGCTTCCATGATCTGCGACTGGCCGTCGCGGCGGGCATCGGCGAGCGCCATGGTGGGGGCGATCGTCTGGATCGAGATCTCGTCGTAGGCCGCGGCGATCCGGGAGAAGTGCGCCTTCTCGCGGAGGTGGAACGCGAACGGCAGCGCTTCCATGGCCTCGATGGCACCGAGCTCGTTCGCCTTGGCGGTCTCCTCGGCGGCAAGCTCCTCGTTCTGCAGGGCATCCGCGAGATGCTCGTCGCGCTGGGCCTGGGCGAACTCGACCTGGGCCCGGAGTTCCTCGAGTTCGGAGTCCGCGGCGTTGAACGCCTCACGCGACTCCGCGAGCTGGCTCTCGAGCAGGATGGTCGTGCGACCGAGGTCGAGCTTCTCCGCACTGTCCGCCGCGGTGGCGAGCAGGTCCGCGGCGGCGGCCATCGCGCGGACGCGGTCACGCATCGCGGCGGCCTGCGACTCGAAGCGGAGGGCCTCGTCGAAGTCGAGACTGGCGGCGCTGGTTCGGATGCCCGCGGTCAGGATCGATGCGGCGGCCGGATCGCCCTCACGGCCCGCGGACTCGCTGCGGCCGGCCAGGGTGCGGAGGGCCTGGGCGGTGTCGTCGGACGCGCCGATCTCCTCCCGGACGATCCGACGATCCTGCAGAAGCTCCCGATACTCGATGGCGACCGAGGCGAGGGGATCCTCGTTGACGGTGCTCTCATCGCAGCCCACGACGAAGGTCGTGGCCGAGATCGCGAGGAGGGTGCTGATGAAGCGCGGCCGTGCCTGCATGGTCACATGCTCTCCAGTTCTTCACGCCGATCGAATGGTCGGGTCGGGACCGTGATTCCGACCCGCCGGACCGCGGGGTCCGGGGCGAGTTCCGAAGTGTACCGGGACCGGCGGGCGATGCGCAGCGGCCGCAGGCACCGCCTCGGGGCCTCGACTCAGCGGTCGTGACGACCGTCGGCGGGCTCGTTCGGATCCTTCGCATCGGGATCCGGCAGCGCGGGCGGGGCGATGACCGGTGCCTCGTAATCGACGGGGTAGTTCGGGCGGGGGCGATACATCGAGGCGATCCAACGCAGGGAGTCGCGAAGGAGCCGCTGGTTGCTCGGCGTGAACGCCGGGCTCCAGCCCTTGACGTCGGGGTGGGGGAATCGGGCCTCGTTCCGCGGGAGGGCGTACTGGATCAGAAGGGAATTGCCCGGATCGTCGAAATCAATCAGGGGACGGTCCAGCTCGTTCCATCGCTCGAGGATCAGGAGGTTGGTGTACCGGACCCGCTCGTTCTTGGATCCGCGGCGATGCAGGAAGAACCGGCCACCGTCCAGACCGCCGTGGCAGCGACTCGTGGCGCAGTTGGGGATGAGCCAGGCGTCGTGGACCTTCTGCCGGAAGAGGTTGAGAACCGGAGGCTCGCTCTGAACCTCGATCCGCGAGTAGAAGTCGCGGGCCTTCAACTCGAACATGAGATCCACGATCTCGAGCGGCTCGGCCCGGAAGAGACGCGTCCGTCCGGCGCTGTCCGCGGGGATCCGCTTGTCGGCGCCGTAGGTCTCCAGGAAGTCACGGATCGTGTCGGGCTCGACGTGGATCCGCGTCGGCGGGTCCCGGAAGTCGATCTCGTAGACGCGGATGATGTTGACGTCCTCGCTGCTGAGGAGTTCCTGCGGGAGCATGTCCCGCAGGTCCACCGGCCCTCGGTCGCCATCGCGGTCGGGCCGTTCGGTCCACCGGGCGGGAGGGAGCGTGTCGTTCTGCATCGCGATCTGGGCATCGACGATCCGCAGCAGCTCGATCGCCTCGGGCATCTGCGTCTTCGAGACGATGTCGGTCAGCTCGATGCGGGCGAGTTCGTACGCCTCCTCCTCGAAGAGCCATGTGGCGATCTCGAAGCGCCGAAGCCAGGCGTCCGGAGCGAGAAGTTCCTTGAATCGCCGGTACTTCTGCTCGAGCGTGAGGTCGAGGCGGCACTGCACGACGCTCGCCCGCGGGAGCTTGGAGTTGACGCCCTTGATCCGGATCACCACCTCGTCCCAGCCATCGGAGACCAGATCGCCCGAGAGGATGGTCCCGTCGCGAAGTTCGACGATCCCCGGATGCGGCTCCTCGACGTCCACCAGACGGATGACGCGGATGAGCCGGCCCTTGGGGAAGGTCCGCAGTTCGCCGCCGGGGGTTCGGATGACGATGAGCTCGTGGTCCTCCTCGACGACCTCGCCGCCGATCTCCTCGTAGCGATCCACCCAGAGGTGCACCCGCTGAGGGGCCGTCGTCTCGGGCGTCTCGGACGAAGAGTCCGGAGCGGTCGGCGGGGGAGCGGCGGGCGGTGGATCGTCCAGACCGAGGACGCCGGCCCCCAGAACCGCGAGAAGCGGTCCGAGCATGCGGAGCCGGGTGCGTTGGGGCCTCGTGATCGCAGGGAGCATCCGGGCAGTCTACGACGCCCCAGTCCCACGCGACCCCGATCTTCCACTACTACTACGACGACCGCGTACAACGACCACGATCACCCACGCCCCTCCCTCCGGAGATCACGCATGAAGCTCGGCGTCATGGCCGCCCTCTTCGCCGGCCGCCCCCTCGAAGACACCCTCGCGTACTGCGCGGAAAGCGGACTCGATGCGATCGAGTTGCCCGTCGGCTCCTATCCCGGGGCCCCGTTCTTCGATCCGGCCAAGGTCCTCGCCTCCGCGAAGGAGCAGGCCCGGATCAAGGACCTCGTGAAGGATCACGGCCTCGAGATCTCGGGGCTCGCGGTCCACGGCAACCCCGTTCATCCGAACGCGAAGCACGCGAAGGCCGACCACGCGGCGTTCGAGCGGGCGGTGAAGCTCGCCCCGAAGCTCGGCACCGACATCGTCATCACCTTCAGCGGATGCCCCGGCGGTTCCAAGAGCGACAAGACCCCGAACTGGGTCACCTGCGCCTGGCCGCCCGACTTCGCCGACATCCTGAAGTACCAGTGGGACGACGTGCTCGTGCCGTACTGGGCGAAGCAGGCGAAGCTCTGTCGTCAGAACGGGGTCAAGGTCGCCTGGGAGGCGCACCCCGGCTTCTGTGCGTACAACCCCGACACCCTCATCCGGCTCAGCGAGCGGGCGATGAAGGCGTCGGGGCTCAAGGGCAAGCCGGTGCTCGGCGCGAACCTCGACCCGTCGCACTTCTTCTGGCAGGGCATCGACCCGGTCGAGGCGGCCCGTGTGCTCGGCGAGGCGGGACTGCTCTTCTACGTGCACGCCAAGGACACCGAACTCAACAAGCATCAGGGCCGCATCAACGGCTACAACGACGCGCGGCCGTACACCGATCTCGCGCACCGGTCGTGGAGCTTCCGCACCTGCGGCTGGGGCCACGGTCACGACTTCTGGAAGCCGTTCGTCTCGATGCTGCGGGTGCAGGGCTACGACCACGTGCTCTCGATCGAGCACGAGGACGCGCTCATGTCGATCGAGGAAGGACTCCAGCGGGCGATCGAGTTCCTCACCGAGGCGATCATCTTCGAACCACCCGCCACGCCGTGGTGGACCTGATCGCGATTCGAGATTCGACAGTCGAATGAATGGACGAGCGGCGGACCCACAAGGTCCGCCGCTCGTCGTTCCCCCGAAGTCGTGAAGGGCTCGCTCGTCAACCCAGCTTGTCGATGAAGCTGCCGACGAGTTCGCCCTTGGTGAGTTCGATGCCGAGCCGGAGGCCCTGGGCCGCCACGGTGTCGAGTTCGTCGAACCCGGCCCGCACGTCGTCGTTCAGCAGTCCCGCCGAATCGAGGGCGCTTTCGATGCCGTTGGTGCTCATCGACCACCAGGCGGCGGTCGCGACGAGTCCGAGTCCTGAGGAGATGCCGTTCATGGCAGGCACTTCGTCGCGAGTCGCGGAAAGGATCGCGCCGAACAGGGTCCGAGAGGCAGAGACCCCATGCGGCCTGTTCCGTCTGTGCGGGTTGGTCTAGATGCGGTTGGTGAAGGTCGTTGTATTCACCACGGAGGGCCACGGAGGGCCACGGAGCTTTTGGTATGGGCCGGGGGAGCGCCGAAGAGCCGGCGTGGACGAACCCGTTCGATCAGGAAGCGCTCGATCGAGGCCTCCTCCCAATGCCTCCCTCCGTGGCCCTCCGTGGCCCTCCGTGGTTCAACCCTTCCGCGCAGCCGTCGCCCCCGCTGTGGTAGAACCATCGCACCGAAGGGAGCCGCCATGATTCACCTTGCCGCCGCGTTCGTCGTCGCCACCTCCTTGTCCGTCTCGAACCTCGTCGCCACGCCAGGGTTCGTGGACGACGTCGCCCCCGTCGAGGTCGCCTCCGAGGTCGACGCCGTCGTCCTCTATGAGTTCGGTGCCGACGTGCGACGCACCGCGTCGGTCACGCTCGAGCCCGGCATCCACGAACTGGTCTTCATCGGCATCCCCGATCCGAACAACGACGGACTCGACGGCGTGCGGGCGTCGGTCGATCCGCCGTTCGCGGTGCTTGGCGTCGATGTCACGCAGCAGCAGATGCCGGTCGTCGCAGATGCGGGATCGCTGCGGGCGGCGGTCGCCGAGGCGACCGTGGCGCTTCGTCGCGTCGAACTCGAGCGTCAGGGCGTCGACCGCGATCTCGCGTTCATCGACTCGATCGGCGTCCGGGCCGCGAGCGATGCGACCGAAGCGGGCGGCACCGCCGGGCTCGACCTTGAAGCCGTCGAGCGACAGTTGCAGTTCGTCCGCGCCGAACGCACCCGTCTGCAGGCGGAACTGCTCGATGCGATGCGACGTGCCGAAGAAGCCGCCGCGACGCTCGAGCGGGCGAAGCGGGATCTCGCCCGCAGCGGCGAGGTCACGAGCCGAACCGTCGCCACGGTGCGGGTCGCCGCCCCCGAGGCGGGGGACGCGGACGTCTCGATCCGCTACCTTCGCTCCGGTGCGGGCTGGTCGCCGTCGTACGCGATCCGCAGCACCGAGGGCGAGGCGGTGATGCCGGTCGAGTACGAGGCGATCGTCCGACAGGCGACCGGCGAGGATTGGAACGACGTCGCGATGACGCTCTCGACGGCGACGCCGTCGATGCCGAGTGGTCCCGCGGAGATCCGTCCGGTCTACGTCGATCGTCGCCGGGACGAGCCGGCGGCGGCGTGGAACAGCGCGGCCCCGATGCCCGAGGCGGACACCGCGGTCGATGCACTCGCCTTCGGTGGCGGGGGAGCCTCCGGAAACGCCGAGGCAGGGAGGGCGATGCGGAAGGCCGCGGCGATCGACGCCATGCGGAACGCCTCGGTCTCCTCGGGCGGAACCGCGGTCACCTATGTGCTCCCGCGAAGCGTCTCGGTGCCGAGCGACACCGAACGCACCGCACGGCTCCGCATCGCCGACATTGCCGCCACCGCGAGCCGCGTGCTCGTCGCGCGGCCGATCGTCGACGAGCAGGTCTACCTTCGCGGCGATCTCGTCAACGACAGTCCGTTCGTGCTGCTCGGCGGCGATGCATCGCTCTTCATGGAAGGCGAGTACATCGGCCCGACCACCGTCGCCGAGGTCCCCGCGGGCGGCGACTTCGAGGTGTGGTTCGGCGTCGATCCGTCGATCACGGTCGAGCGTCGCGTGCTCAAGCGGGAGACCGAGAAGACCGGACTCCTCGGCGGCGGCCGTCAGACGAGCATCGAGTACCGGGTCGATCTCCGCAACGACGGCGACACGCCGGCGACCGTCGAACTCTGGGACCGTCGTCCGGTGAGCCGCGACGGCGACATCGAGGTCCGCGTGGTGAACGTCGATCCGCCGCTCGCGACCGATCAGGCGTATCTCGACACCGACGCGAAACTCGGCCTCATGAAGTGGACGATCGACCTCGCCCCCGGCGCCGAACGCGCCGTCACCTGGACCGTCCGCGTGAACCACTCGAGCGATCTCGAGGTCACGCCGATCCCGGAGTGACCTCGTTTCTTCGCGGGTTACCACGGAGGGCACGGAGGTTCACGGAGGGCCACGGAGAGGGATCTGGGGGAGTGTTGTTCGGGGGGCGAGTGATCGATGACCGTCGATGAGGTGGCGGGGGCGCAGGTGACCGCAGTGTGATCGAGGCCTGCCGGAAGGCGTTCGCGGCCCCGACTTAACGCCCGACCCATCCATCACCCAATCACCCCTCCGTGGCCCTCCGTGCCTCTCCGTGTTCTCCGTGGTGATTGACTCGAATCACGAAGGACGAAGAACTCACACCTCGCGAAGCCCCGCTCGAATCCCGCCGTCCTGCAGCAGGCGGATGACGGTGTCGCGGTCGGGGAGGTCGGCGGACTGGAGTTCGGCGACGAGTCCGCGGACGCGGAGGTCCTGACGGAGGTATCGCAGCGCGAGGTCCGCGATCGCCTCGGTCTCCATGCCCTCGAGGAAGTCGATGCCTTCGCGGTACGCCATGCCCGAGGCGAGACGCTTCGCCATCATCCAGTGGCGGTATCGCTCGGGGAGGTGCGTCCAGACGCGATCACCGCCGGTCTCCTGCAGGATCTGCG